>DIRE01000005.1:0-4183 GCA_002426575.1 Clostridiaceae bacterium UBA5444
GCTGCAAAAAGTAAATTCAACATACCCTTACATCAACACCATACTAATACTAATACTAAAACATGACCTATTAAATTTATATTAATTATTTAATATTTGCTTATTTTTTTGTTGAATTTGTATTATAATAATTATACAATAAGATTAAACAATAAACAATAATAGCAATCAATAAAAGCATTTTGTATATTTGTTTTAAAAAACACGAAAGGGGTGTTTACTTTGCCATATGAAAGAATTGAAGAACTAAAAAAACAGTTATTTGGAAAAAAGCGTGAGGTATCTATAGAAAGAGCTCTGCTGTACACAGAAAGTTATAAAGAAACCCATGGCCTTCCATCTATTATAAGAAGGGCTAAAGCTACTGCCCACATATTGGAAAATATTAATATATCTATAAGAGACGGAGAGCTTATTGCGGGAAATAGAACAATAAAGCCAAGGAGCGGTATTATATCTCCTGAGATGGATCCTTATTGGATATACGATGAAATGGATACTATTCATATGAGGCCTCAAGATCCTTTTGTTTTCAATGAAGAAGATAAAAAAGTATATAAAGAAGTTCTCTACCCTTATTGGGCTTCTAACTCTCTTAAGGATTTTATAAATAGTAAGTTAACTGATGATGTAAAATCAGGCGTTTCAAAAAATATATTCAAGCTAAACCAGACTGATAAAGGGCAAGGCCATATTATTGCAGACTTTGAGAGCCTGCTAAATAGAGGTCTTGGAGATATGGTTAAAGAAGTTCATGCAAAGCTTAATGAAAATCCTGATAATGATTTTTATAAGGCTGCACTTATTGTGCTTCGTGCCTCGCAAGATCATATTCTAAGGTATGCTGATCTTGCAAAGAATATGGTCCAAAATGAAAAAGATAAAATAAGAAAGCCTGAGCTTTTAGAGATTGAGAGAATATCAAGGAAGGTTGCTGCATCAAAGCCTGATAGCCTCCATGAAGCATGTCAATTGCTTTGGTATATGTGTATAATACTTCAATATGAATCAAATGCAAGCTCTTTATCTTTTGGAAGGTTTGACAGATATATGTATCCTTTCTATAAACATGATATAGAAAATAATGTGTCCATAGATAGTATAAAAGAGATACTAGAGTGTCTATGGATAAAAACAAATGATGTGGTATTAATAAGGAGCAGGGATAGTGCAAAATACTTTGCAGGTTTTCCTACTGGTTATACAATGACACTTGGAGGTTTAACCTACAATGGAAGATCCTCTGTAAATGAACTTTCGTATTTAATACTTGATACCTATAAAGATATATTGCTCCCTCAGCCAAATATAGGGGTTAGATTAAATGAGTTTATAGAAAGGCCATTTTTGATTAAGACTGCTGAAACAATAAGGCTTGGCACGGGAATACCTCAGGTATTTAATGATGAGGTGGTTGTGCCAGGGTTTTTAAATAGAGGGGTATCCATTGAGGATGCAAGGGATTATTCAGTTGTTGGCTGTGTAGAACTTTCTATACCTGGAAAAACCTATGGCCTTCATGATATAGCCCTATTTAATTTATTAAAAGTAATGGAGCTTAGCCTGCATGACTGTGAGGATTTAGACCATGTAACCTTTGATATGATTATTGATAAAATAAAATGCTATATAGATGAAAATGTAGCTCTTATGGCTAAGGGATCAAACATTGTAGATATTGGCCATAGAGAGTTTGCTCCTGTTCCGCTGCTTTCATGCCTTATAGATAACTGTCTAGAAAACGGGAAGGATATAACATGTGGGGGAGCAAAATATAACTTCTCAGGTGTCCAAGGGATTGGAATTGCAAATTTAAGTGATTCCCTATATGCACTTAAAAAGATAGTATTTGATGAAAAGAGGATATCTTTTAAAGAATTATTAGATGCTTTAGATAAAAACTTTGAAGGGGAATATTACGAAAAGCTAAGAGCAAGGCTTATAAATAAGTATGACAAATATGGAAATGATAATAATGAAATTGACTCTATAGGTTCAGGTATATTAAGGTATTATGCCAAAAAGGTTGAAACATTTACTAACCCTAGAGGGGGAGTATTTACCCCTGGTGCATATACAGTATCAGCCCATATACCTCTTGGTGCCTCAGTAGGCGCAACCCCTGATGGCAGAAAGGACGGAGAGCAGCTTGCAGATGGCGGCCTATCCCCTATGGTTGGCAGAGATCTTTTAGGACCTACAGCAGTTTTAAAAAGCGTAAGTAAATTGGATAACTATTTAACCACCAATGGAAGCTTATTGAACCTAAAATTTAGCCCAAAAACCATTGAAGGAGAAGCAGGTTTAAACAAAATGGCTGATTTTCTTATGGCTTTTACTAAATTAAAAATACAACATGTTCAGTTTAATGTAATTTCAGCAGATACTTTAAAAGATGCCAAGACCCATCCTGAAAGATATACAGGACTGGTTGTAAGGGTGGCTGGATATAGTGCATTCTTCGTTGAGTTATCCCCTGAGATTCAGGATGATATTATAGCAAGGACGGAGCATGTTCTTTAGGATGTGATTATATGAAAGGCTTGATCTTTAATATACAAAGGTTCTCTGTTCATGATGGAGACGGAATTCGAACCATAGTATTCTTCAAAGGCTGTCCCCTAAAGTGCCCTTGGTGCTCAAACCCTGAGTCTCAAAGCGGAAAAATAGAAACTGTAAAAATAAATACTAAATGTATACATTGCAAAGATTGCAGTTTTAACGTGGATGAATGCCCATCTGGAGCTATAAAACAGTTTGGCAAATATATGACTGTTGACGAGGTTGTAGATGAAATAACAAAGGATAGTGTTTTTTATTCCACTTCTGGCGGTGGAGTTACTTTATCTGGTGGAGAGGTGCTTATGCAGGCTGACTTTGCCATAGAACTTCTAAAAAAGTTAAAATCTTTAGGCATACACACTGCAATTGAAACCTCTGGATATGAACCTTTAGAAAAAATAGTTGAACTATCTAAATATCTAGACCTTTGGTTATATGATTTAAAGATTATGGATCCTGAAAAGTCAAAGCAAATATTAGGAGCAGATGTTAGTATAATAAAAAATAATCTAAAAACGCTATGCTCCATGAGAAAGCATGTTATTCCAAGGGTTCCCCTAATTCCAGGCTACACCATGGATGAAGATAATATAAAAGAAATAATCAGTTTTGTAAAGCAATTAGGCTTAAGTGAGATACACCTGCTTCCATTTCATCAATATGGAAGCAATAAATATGAGTATCTAGGTAAAAAATACTTGCTTAAAGACATTCCACTTTCACAGAATGCTGAAATAGAAAAGATTAAAGAAATGATGACTGAAAATGGTCTTGATGCAAAGTTAGGTGGAATGTAATTATATATTATTATAAGAGGAGAGATAATTTATGTTATATTTATTAGACACTGCAGACTTAGATTCAATTGAAAAAGCATTTGATTTTTATCCAATGAGTGGAGTTACCACAAATCCAACCATAATATCTAAAGAGAATAGGAGCTTTTTGGCAATATTAAAAGATATACGCACCATAATAGGTCAAAATGCACTGCTTCACGTGCAAGCTGTAGGTACTAACTCTTCTGATATTGTAAAAGAAGCTGAATACTTAAATAAAGTAATAGGCGGAAATATTTATATCAAGATACCAGTTATACCTGAAGGTCTTAAAGCCATGAAGATACTAAAAAAAGAAGGAATTAAAACCACTGCTACAGCTATTTTTACATCACAGCAGGCATTAATGGCTGCAGAATGTGGAGCAGAGTTTGTTGCACCTTATGTAAATAGGATAGATAATATCAGTGGAGATGGAGTCTCTGTTGTTTCAGATATTGTAAACCTATTTGACATGTATGATATAAATTCAAAGGTTCTAGCAGCATCCTTTAAAAATGTGCAGCAGGTTCATAGTGTAGCTCAGGTTGGAGCCCACTCTGCTACAATAAATTACGAGATACTGCAAAAGCTATTAGAACACCCTCTAACCACTTGGAGCGTAGATAAGTTTATAAGCGATTGGGAAGGTGTATATGGAAAAGGAAAGTTAACTACAGACGTTAAATAATATATTTAAAAAAGATCTCATGTTTTTTATGGGATCTTTTTATTTGGCTATGTTTTAGTACAATGTCAATTTCAGGGTATGTTGGTTGATTTACTGTAGCAGCGACTTAAAT
>DIRE01000005.1:4338-26531 GCA_002426575.1 Clostridiaceae bacterium UBA5444
TTGATTTACTGTAGCAGCGACTTAAATGCCCATTTTTATCCGCTTTATCTTCTTTGAAAAAAATGGGCATTTTGGAGCAGCGGAAGTCAATCAACCAACATACCCGGTTTAATAACGAACAGTTACTTATTACGGCGCTATAGCCTTTGCTTTTCTGTCTAACTTTTTATCAATGATTCTGTCTAAAAACAACTTTATGGTTGCAATACATGGTACTCCAAGGAACATTCCTAGTGCGCCGAACAGCCCTCCCCCTAAAATTACTGAAAATATAATAAACAGTGGACTAAGCCCCACCTTATCTCCAAGTATTTTAGGTCCTAAGTACCATCCATCAAACTGTTGGAGCAAAAATACAACTATTACTACCCACAATGCCATAATAGGACTTGAAAATACTACTATAAAAAAGCCAAAAACCATCCCTATAAATGGGCCAAAGTATGGTATCATATTTGTTATTCCCACAATTATGCTAATAAGCAGTGCATAAGGAGTTTTAATTATTCCAAGGAGTATTATACAAAGCACCCCTATTATTGCAGAGTCTATGAATTTACCAACTATATATCTAGAAAATATAGCATCTACTTCTCTTTCTAAGCTAACGAGGGAATCCGCTCTTTCATTTCCTAAAGATGCATATATAATCCTCTTTATTCCCGCTATTAATTTTTCCTTATCATTTAGCATATAAACAGATATTATTATTCCGATTATAAACTTAAACAATCCTGAAGTAAAACCAATAATCTTAGTAACTGCTAGGGTAAGCCCTGACTCAATATGCTTTCCAGACTTTTCAACAAACTTTGTAAGGTTGTCTCGTATATACGTTGTCGCATTTTCATCCTCAATAATGCTGAACTTTTCTATATTTTTGTTTATAAACTTCTCAGTTTCTGCTGCATATTCAGGCACTTCAACTACTATTTGTTTTACATTATCGTAAAGGCTTGGGACTATTATACCTACTGTAAATGCCAGTATTCCTAAAAATATAACATATACAGTAATCAGGCTGAAAACTCTTTTCATTTTAAACTTATGTTCAAAGTATTTCATTTGAGGGTTTAGAAAATAAGCAATACCAAACGCCCAAAAAAACGGCAACAGAATAGATCCTAAAAATTTAAATCCATTTGCAATAATGCCTACATTGTCAACTAATTTATAAATAATAAGTGCAATGGTTACTACTGGTAAAACACTCAAATATGGTATTTTCTTACTTCTTCCCATGTCCACACTCCTTTTGTATTTTTGCGTAAATTATATGCTATTACTACTATATGCCTTGCTGTAACTATAATCTTTAAGCTTTCCTCTATATATAAGCCTAAGCTGCTTTATGTTCTCGAAATCATGAGGAGCAACTAATGCTGGGTTTTTGTTAAAAAAGTCAACCCCGCTATTTTTAAGTACTGTAGCAACAAACTGAGAACAAAAGTATGAATACCTTCTTTGTATTGGTATGCTATACATAACCCCTAAAAGTCCTATTAGATTATAAGAGTACTTATCTCTTTCCTTTTCAAATTTCCTTATGTTCCTTTTTATTCTATTATAGGTTTTTCTATTGACTTCAAAACAGTATAAACTACAGCTTGTTTCACTAAAGATCTTATATATACCTCGTCTTATGCTTTCATTAACGAATCCAGCAATGAATGGATTTGATGGGTTTTTCCTCCCAAAGCTGTACAAAATCTCAAGAGAGCGGTCAAATCCTATACATACATGATTATAGTCAGCCTTGGTATATAGCCTAATCACCCTTGTAAATAGTGTCCCAGTGTCTGTTAATAGTATGTATACTTTTTTGTCTGTCACATCCACATCTTCATCTTCATAATCCATTAAGGCAATCACCTCCGATATATATATATACGAATTTTATTACAAAATGGCTTCAAAGTAAACATATAAAAAAACTAGAGAAGCAAAAGTTCTATATATATAAGAAGTAAAGCAGCTGCTATTAACGAATACTGGATATTTTATTAAACAGCTTTTGTCTATTTATGGCGCATAAAACAAATATCACTGTCATAATTGCTGTAATTATAATAAGTGTAGTTAAATTCTTATTGCCGATTTCTGCACCTATTGCACTTGCCATTATGATTCCAGGAGTTCTTCCAACCATTGAATAGAGCAAAAAGCTTTCTATGCTTATTTGTGTTAATGCACATACATATATCAAATTATCCTTTGGAACGCCTGGAATTAAGTATAGAAAAAATACTACAATATTAATTTTAGTACTATTTAACATCTGCTTTAATTTAATACTTTTCTTGTTTTTTAAAGTATATCTTGTTTTTATATTCCTATTTAATGCCTTACTTATAGCAAATAAAATAGCAGACCCTGCAGCTATTCCTATAACGGAAAGTATGGTTCCCCATGATACTCCAAACAAGTATCCTCCTATTATCTCTATAGGGTGACCTGGTATAAAGAATATAACAACTTGAATTATCTGCATTAGAATAAATATGCCTATACTTTTACCTTTTCCCATAGATCTAAAGCAATCCTTTAGATTATCTTCGCTTTTAAACACATTAAAAAGTTCAAGTATGGCTTCCCTGTAATTATAAATTATCAATATTAAAAAAAAAGCAACAATAGCGGAAATTAAATATTTAATATTTTTTCTCATATGAACTGCTTCCCTTCTAAACCAATATTTATATTATTGTATCATAAAAAGCCTTTTGATGAATTATGATCATAATAGATGCTGCTTGCTCACTATAAATCTAAAATATACTGATATACTTTTTAAGCAAAATATATTATTATTGAAATAGATAGACTATTGCCCCGCTTCTTTGCTTTAAAAATATAAAAAAGGAGATGGTTCTTATACTAAAAAGTTTCTTGAAAAATATATATGCAGGTCTTTATAAAAGCATGAAACGCTTTCCAATAGCCATAACACTTTCTACAAGCTGTGCAATAATTTTAATAGTACATTCAGAAAGCAAAAGTAATCTTGATACACTGCCCCGCATTGCGGCTGTTTTAGCCCTTGGGATTCCGTTGTCCCTTTGCATTTCTCTTATTCATGAAAGAAAAAATACTAAAAATAAGATAGTATATATTTTATCTTATGTACTTGGCGCAATATCTATTGTTATTTACTATTTTACCCTATTTAAAAGTTTTGAAATGATCCCTATGACAAGATATATTGCCATAAGTATTGCACTTTATACTGGATTTATATTTATTCCTTATTTAATGGATAGAACTAATTTCGAGCTTTATGTTATAAAGATATCTTCTAAGTTCTTTGTTACCATAATATACTTTGGAATACTTTATGCAGGCATAGCTGCAATATTATTTACTATAAACAAGCTGTTAGGAGTTAATATACCTGGTAAGTACTATTATTATACATTTTTAATAATAGCAGGAACATTTGCCCCTGGGTTTTTCTTATCCGAGGTTCCACAAAAGGATGCAAGCTTTGAAGCTAAGGATTTCCCCAATGCCTTTAAGGTTCTGCTTTTATATATTGTAATGCCAATTGCAGCCATATATTTAGCCATATTATATATATACTTTGGGAAGGTTTTAATTACTCGTACATGGCCCGTGGGTTTGGTATCCCATTTAGTACTTTGGTATTCTGTAATATGTGTAGGTATTATATTCTTTACTTCACCACTTGAATCAAATAAATGGGTTCAAAGGTTTAAATTCTGGCTTACTAAGCTAATTATACCAATACTTGCAATGATGTTTGTTTCAATTGGAATAAGGATTAAGGCTTACGGGGTTACAGAGAATAGGTACTATGTTATAACCCTTGGCATTTGGGTTTTAGGGAATATTATATACTTAAATTTTGCTAAAGCAAAGCGAAATATAATAATTCCAATCTCCCTATCTATAATTGCGATTTTATGTGTATTTGGCCCTTTAAGCAGTTTTTCTGTATCCCGTTGCAGTCAAAATAAAAGGCTAGACAATATACTTCTAAAATATGACATGATAAAAGATAATAAAGTTATAAGCTCAAAGGCCTCTAGTGCAAAAATACCTGAAACAGATAAAAAGGAAATCACTCAAATATTAATGTATTTTAACAATAACCATGGACTTAAATATGTAAAATGTGTTCCACCTGACTTTAAATTAGATCATATGGAAGATGTATTTGGATTTTCCCCTGAGGATTATCAATCCCCAGGCTCAAGCCGCACATATTTTGCATATAATATGGCGTCTTTAGATGCTCCAATGGATATAAAAAATTATGATTATCTTTTTGACTTTAGAGGTCCTAGAAACCAACCCATAGAGAGCATAGGAGATTCAGCATCTCTAAAAGCGGATTACAATAACGAAACCTCTGAAATCAAAATATATAATAATGGCAAAGAGATACTAAACACTAATATAAAAGAATTTGTAGCAAAAATCATAGAAAAGTATCCATCTGAAAAAGCAAATACAATAAACCCAACTGATATGACATTTACAATTAATAACGATATTGCAGACATTAAACTCATTATATACAACATCTACGGCAGCCTAGACAAATTTACCAAAGAAATCTCCCTAGATGAAGCTAACTTTTACCTATTAATCAAAACAAAATAACTTATTCACTATTCACTCTTACCTCTTAACTAAAAAAAGCTGTACCCCAAATCTAAATCCAAAATTCAAGTCTGGGGCACAGTTTTTTTATCCCTTTAACTACATTTCTTTTCAATAAGCTTAGCTAGATTTCTTGCCATAACATCAAGTTCTTCTTTGTCTTCTCCTTCAAGCATGACTCTAACTAATGGCTCTGTACCGGATGGTCTAATTAATACCCTTCCATTGCCATCAAGCTTTTCTTCTATCCTTTTTATCTCGTCCATTATTTCCTTATCCTTAAGATAGGCATTTTGCTTGCCATTTACTACCTTAGCATTATAAAGTACTTGAGGAAGCTCAGTCATTATAGATGCAAGAGACGATAGAGACTTTCCCTTCTCCTTCATAATTGATAGAAGTGCAAGTGCACTTATAAGCCCATCTCCTGTTGTATTATAATCAAGGAATATTATATGCCCTGATTGCTCTCCCCCTATGGAGTAACCGCTATTTAACATCTCTTCAAGTACATATCTATCTCCAACTTTAGTCTTAACTGTTTTTATATTATTTTCCTTAAAAGCAATATCAAGACCTAAGTTGCTCATTATTGTAACGACTACGGTATCATCCTTTAACATACCTTTTTCTTTCATAAAACTTGCACATATTGCAATTGTAAAATCGCCATTTACAATGTTTCCCTTTTCATCTATTGCAATTAACCTGTCAGCATCTCCATCAAATGCAAGTCCAATATCGCATCCATTTTCTACTACAAATTGCTTAAGATGCATAGGATGAGTTGATCCACATTCCTTATTTATATTCTTGCCATCAGGGTCATTATATATTGCAAGCACCTCTGCGCCAAGTTCTGTAAAAAGCTTTGGAGCTATAGCATAAGATGCTCCTTGAGCGCAGTCAACAGCAATCTTAAGCCCACTAAGGTTAGTATTAAATATAGACTTTAGAAAATCTATGTAGTCTCTTCCTGCTGAATCAACCACAGTCTTTCTTCCAAGGTCTCCCCCTGTAGGAGATGGCACTTTATCACAATTGTTTTTTACAATTTCCTCTATTTTATCTTCAACTTCATCTGGCAGTTTGTATCCTTTTTCATTAAAAAATTTGATTCCATTATACTCTACAGGATTGTGAGAAGCAGATATAACCACCCCTGCATCTGCCTTATAATGTCTTGTAAGATAAGCAACAGCAGGAGTCGGTACAACACCTACACACACAGCCTCAGCTCCGGCAGAGCATATGCCTGCAACAAGGGCACTCTCTAACATATCTTTGGAAATTCTAGTGTCCATACCTACCACAATCTTAGGTTTGTGGGCATTGTTGGTTAATACATATGCTCCTGCTTTTCCAAGCGCATAAGCTTTTTCAGCAGTTAGCTCAGTATTTGCGATGCCTCGGACTCCGTCAGTTCCAAACATTCTTCCCATTTTATCCACCCCACTTATAATTATTAGTGCGCACATGCACACTATATTAATATTACTTTTGTATAATATCATAATGCGGGTTTAAATTCAATTTAGTGCAAAAAAAAACCTGCACAATATTTATGCAGGCTAAAAATAATCATGTCACACTACATATTTACTCCCCATCCTTAGGGCTTCTTTGTTTATGTTATAGAAGGTATCCTTGCCATGATCTTTTAGGACCTTTAAAATAGAATCCATTGAAACAATACCAGTCTTTGCCACAAGGGCTCCAAGTAAAACCATATTAGCCACCTTTTTGTTTCCTATACCATCTGCTATTTCTGTAGCTGGGATTGATATGCTATTTACATCGGATCTTTCTACATCCCTATTTAGAAGTGAGCTATCAGTTATAATGTTTCCGCAAGGCACTACCATCTTTTCAAATTTATCAAGAGAAGGCCTATTCATTGCAATTAATGCTGTTGCCTGAGTAACTATGGGGGATCCTATACTATCTTTGGTAAGTATTACAGAGCAATTTGCCGTACCGCCCCTCATTTCAGGCCCATAAGAAGGAAGCCATGAAACATTTAACCCTTCATCCATGCCTGAATATGCCAGAAACTTACCCATAGAAAGTATTCCCTGCCCTCCAAATCCAGCAAATATTATTTCTTCGTTTTTCACCTATTTCACCTCCAAAGCTATATCTTTCTTGACACCAAGGCTATAATATGGAATCATATTTTTTTCTAGCCATGTCATTGCTTCATCTGGTGAGAGCCCCCAATTGGTGGGACAAGTGGATAATACCTCAATCAATGTATACCCTCTGCCCTCCATCTGGTATATAAATGCCTTTTTGATTGCCTTTTTAGCCTTTATTATATTAGGAACACTAGATACGGCAACCCTTTCTATATATGCAGGCCCGTCAAGGGTTGACAGCATCTCAGAAACTCTTATCGGGTAGCCTTGGGTAAGTACATCCCTTCCATAAGGTGATGTTTCCGTAACTTGGCCTGGAAGTGTTGTAGGTGCCATCTGCCCTCCAGTCATTCCATATATGCAGTTATTTACAAATATTGTAGTTATCCTCTCTCCCCTTGTTGCAGCATGAACCATTTCCGCTGTTCCTATTGCAGCAAGATCTCCATCCCCCTGATAAGTAAATACAATGCTCTCAGGAATTGCTCTTTTGATTCCTGTTGCAACTGCAGGTGCTCTTCCATGAGCAGCTTCCTGCATATCACATGCAAAATAATTATATGCAAGAACAGAACATCCAACAGGTGCAACTCCAATTGTTCTATCTAATATTCCAAGCTCATCTATTACCTCGGCAATTAATCTGTGTATTATACCATGGGTACATCCTGGGCAATAGTGAGTTGGTACATCGAGAAGTGCTTTAGGCCTATCAAATATAACAGCCATTATATCACCCCTTCTCTTTGATTAAGTATTTGCTTTATTTTAACTAGTATTTCATCTGGAGAAGGAACCATTCCTCCGCACCTTCCATAAAACTCTACAGGACACCTTCCATTTACCACCTGCAAAACATCCTCAACCATCTGTCCCATGCTCATCTCTACACACAAAAAGCCATAGCGGGTTAACCCAATCACTTGCTCAAATGCAGCTTTAGGAAAAGGCCACAGTGTTATTGGCCTTATAAGCCCAATTCTTATACCCTCTTTATCCGCCATATTAATTAAATTCTTGCATATCCTAGCCATTGTTCCATAGGCTACAATTATAAAGTCGCATTCATCATCACAGTTATACAGCTCAAATTTAGTCTCATTTTTTTCTATTTCCTTATATTTATTATTAAGCTTTAAATTATGCCTTTCACATTCTTCAGGAGCTAAAAATAAAGAGGTTATAACATTATGTCTTTCCCTTCCGTAAAGCCCACAAGTTGCCCAAGGCTTTTCAGGGACTTCTCTTCCTTTTACTTCTTTAAATTGAACAGGTTCCATCATCTGGCCTAGCATTCCATCTCCCATTATCATAACAGGATTTCTATAAATATCTGCCAAATCAAAGGCCCGAGATGTAAGATCAATTATCTCCTGAATGGAGGATGGTGCTAATACTATCAACCTATAATCCCCATGGCCTCCCCCTTTTGTTGCCTGAAAGTAATCGCTTTGGGCAGGCTGGATCCCGCCAAGCCCAGGCCCTCCTCTTACTATATTTACAATTACACAGGGAAGCTCTGCCCCGGCAATATATGAAATGCCTTCCTGTTTTAGGCTTATTCCAGGGCTTGATGATGATGTCATAACCCTAACACCACTTCCTGCAGCGCCATATACCATATTAATTGCTGCAATTTCGCTTTCAGCCTGAAGAAACACCCTTCCAAGCTTTGGCATCATCTTTGCCATATATGCTGCAACCTCTGTTTGAGGTGTTATAGGATATCCAAAGAAGCACTTACAGCCAGCCCTTATTGCAGCTTCACCTATGGCTTCATTTCCCTTCATCAATACCTTATCTTCCATAAGCTCCCCCCTATTTTTCAATTTTTATAACTACGTCAGGGCATATTCTAGCGCAAGATGCACATCCAGTGCAGTTTTTCATGTTCTCCTCTAATATAGCTGCAGTATGGTATCCTTTATTATTCAATTTATCGCTTATAATTATTATTTTCTTTGGACATGTTTTGATGCAGAGACAGCATCCCTTACAATTTTCCTCTTTAAAATAAACCCTTGGCATTTTTAAACCCCCTTATTGAGCCAAATAGGTTGCATAAATATATCTAGTTCAAATATCTCGCTTAAGTCTAATAAATTCTCAACGTTTAAACTTTGAGCTAAATCCTTTCTAATAGAGGTATATCTAATTGGTATATTTAAACTTTCAGCCACCTCCTTTATAATATTTTGACCCTTATATATATGTGAAATATCTGTATCATAGGATAGGTTTGTGTTGTTTATAAGATAGGTTACGTTAAGCCTAGATGATTTTTCTATGCTTTTTATATATTCTACTATACTTGAAGCATCCTTGGTTTGCGGTCTATTTGTGTTTATTACAAAATACATGTCATAACTCTCTTGTCTAAAAAGTTCATTAAACTGACCTAATGCTATAGCTCCAATATCATCTCCGCCTACATCTAATACTACTTCATAGGACTTTTCGTTAAAAGCTAAATAGACATCTGTAGGTACAGTACTAAGCTCTGCAGTTGTTATACCAATGGTTGGGGATATAACTTTTATGCCTAGTCCTTCAAGATATTCTCTAGATTCTCTTACTGAAAAATATGGGTTTACAATGTCAAGATCTACTATACATGCCTTTTTATTTTGCTTTGCAAGTTTTATTGAGTAATTAATAGCAACTTCCGTCTTTCCACTTCCAAAATGTCCTGTAAATATGCTTATCCTACTGCCTTCTTTATGCATATTCTCTCATAACTTCCTCCCCCATCAATACCCTAAGTCCCCCTTCTGCTAGGGCAAGCATTTCCTCTTCCCCAGGGTATATTGCAATTGGTGCAATATATTTAACTCTTTCACATACAAGATTCACAAAATATTCACTATATGCTAATCCGCCTGTTAGTATTATTGCATCTACTTTGCCATAAAGTACTGCTGAAGCTGCACCTATTTCCTTTGATATTTGATATGCCATTGCATTTATTATAAGTTTGGCCTTTTCATCCCCCCCATTTGCTCTTTCAATTATGGATTTTGCATCATTAGTTCCAAAGTATGCAACAAGCCCTCCCCTGCCTGTTATCTTCTTTAGCATCTCTTCTTTTGTGTAAGTACCGCTGTAGCAAAGTTTAACTAATTCCCCAACGGGAAGGCCTCCAGATCTTTCAGGGGTAAAAGGTCCTTCTCCGTTTAGGGCATTATTTACATCAATTACTCTTCCCATCTTATGAACCCCTACGGATGCTCCTCCCCCCATATGAGTTACAATAAGATTTAATTCCTCGTATTTCTTTCCTTTTTCTTTTGCATACCTTTTAGCTACAGCCTTTTGGTTCAAAGCATGAAATATACTCTTTCTTTCAATCTCTGGCAAGCCTGATATCCTTGCTATATCTTCCATCTCGTCAACAATTGGAGGGTCAACTATAAACGACGAAATATTTAGTCTCTCCGCTATATCATATGCTATAATTCCTCCAAGATTTGTAGCATGTTGACCTGATACACCATTTTTAAGGTCATCTATCATCCTATTATTTATACCATATGTTCCCCCTTCAATGGGCTTTAGAAGTCCACCTCTTCCAACAACACAATCTAATGTATTTAAATCTACTCCTCTTTTGTCTAAAACATTTAATATTAAATCTCTTCTGAACTCAAATTGGTCGATAGGATTTTTATACTTTATAACATCTTCAAAGGCGTGTTTTATTGTTTCTAAAAATACTGGATTCTGGTTTTCGAATAGACCTATTTTGGTAGATGTAGAGCCAGGATTTATTGTCAGTATTTTAAATACCGGCATAAACTTGCCACCTTTCTTTAAAATTCTTATAGATTTAACATAGTGATGCAAGGGCTATTGAGTTTAACTTAGCCTCAGTTGAGTCTGCCCTGCTTGTAAGTATTACAGGAGATGAAGCCCCTACTAAGACTCCTCCCACCTCTGCGTTAGCCGTATATACTAAAGCCTTGTATAATGCATTCCCTGTTTCTATGTTAGGAACCACTATTATATCAGCCTCTCCTTCAACAGGGCTTTTTATATTTTTGTGATCTATTGCGTTTTTGGAAATTGCATTATCAAAAGCTAGAGGTCCATCAATAATGCACCCTTTAATCTGCCCTCTATCCCCCATTTTAGAAAGCAATGCCGCATCTATTGTAGACTGCATATTAGGGTTTACTGTTTCGGCAGCTGATATTACAGCAACCTTTGGTGTTTCAATTCCTATGGCTTTTGCAACCTTCACTGCGTTTTCAATTATTTGTACCTTATCTGAAAGATCTGGTGCTATATTAACTGCAGCATCAGTTAGTATAAGCATTCTTCTTAAGGCTGGTACATCAAATACAGACACATGGGAAAGTTTCTTTTCTGTTTTAGGCCTAAGCCCTTCATCTTTATCAAGTACAGCCTTTAGAAATTGGGATGTTTGGATATTTCCTTTCATTAACATATCTGCTTTTCCTTCTCTTACTAAATACGTCGCTATTTTTGCAGCTTTAAAGCTGTCAGGCTCATTGATTACCTCAATTCCCGATATATCGATATGCATATCTTCTGCAATGTTTAATATATCGCATTTAGGCCCAACTAAGACTGCATCTGCTATGCCTTCCCCCATTGCATCTATTATTGCATCTAGCACTTGTTCATCATTAGCTGCTGCAATAGCTACCTTTTTCTTCTTTCTCTTCTTTACCAAGCTAAATACATCGTTAAAATTCTCTACCATTTTTAAACACCTCATCCTCATATACTTTAGCTTTATCAAAGCCCTCAAGTACCCTTAAAGCCCCTTCATATAAGGAAACCATCTCCATCTCCCCAGGGTAAATTAAAATTGGTGCTATAGAAATAAATTTAACCCTTTCTATAATAATATCAACAAGACGTTTGGAATTAGCCAATCCTCCCGTAAGTATTATTGCATCCACCTTTCCATATAAAACTGTTGCCATGGCCCCAATCTCTTTTGATATTTGGTATGCCATAGCTTCAAATATCAGCTTGGCATATTTATCCCCATCCTCAATCCTTTTATCAATTTCTATTACATCATTAGTACCAAGATATGCTGCAAGACCAGAGGCTACACTAATTTTATCCTTTATTTCTTTTAGACTAAGCTTACCAGAAAAAGCAAGTTCAATAACATTTCCCGCTGGGAGAGAACCCGCCCTATCAGGAGAAAAAGGGCCGCTTTCACTAGCATTATTGACATCTATTAGCCTTCCACATTTTACAGGTGCAATTGAAATGCCTCCTCCTAAATGGCAAGCAATCATATTTAAGTCAAGCACATCCCTTCCTAGCTCTTTTGAAGCATATCTGCATACAGACTTTATATTTAGTGCATGGATTAGGGATTTTCTTTCTATCTCAGGAATTCCTGAGACTCTAGCAATATCTTCAAGTTCATCTACTGATACAGGATCTACAACAAATGCCAATATATTATTCCTATCAGCTATTTCCTTTGCTATCATCCCTCCAAGGTTAGCAGCATGCTGCCCTCCTGCCCCTGCCTTTAAGTCCTCAACCATTTTCTCTGTTACAACATAGGTTCCACTTTGTGTAGGCCTTAAAAGTCCTCCTCTTCCAACTACAGCTTCAAGACTAGATTCATCAATTCCTTCATCCCTCATCCATTTTGTAACTGCATTCATCCTAAATTCTAATTGATCCGCTATTTCTAAAAAGCCCTTAAGCTCGCTAATCCTGTGGTTTATTGTACTTTTATTTATGCATATAGAGTCTCTAAACACTGCTACCTTTATAGAAGTTGATCCTGGATTTACAACTAAAATACTTTTATCTTGCCCCATAGCCATCTCCTTTCGTTTAAAAGTAGTTGTTTAAAATATATTTAATATTCTTAATATTAAATAATATGGGACAATTTAATTTTACAATTATAAATACCAATTTTCAACATAAATAAATTTAATTACAATATTCTCCTAAGTAACGTTGGTGTTCAAACCAGATATGTTGATTGACTTCTGCTGCACACTGCTACAGTAAATCAACATATCCTGACATCAGCATTGTACCGAAAAAAATGATAGGTAGGCTACATAGTATTCCATGTAGTCTACCTATCATCATAGTTCAGTTATCAAATTTGCTCTTGTTTTAATCACTGCTTTTTTGATATTCGTACCTTTATCTTTGATGGGTTTACATCTTTTATCTCTACAGATGGGGGTGTCGTTATATTAGGTGCATACTCAAACTCTCCTCCATCTGCGGGAGCACTGCTTAAATCTATGGTTGCACTTAAATCCCCTGGGCTGATGTCATTTAAAACACTTTCATGCCCGTAAAGTGTTACCACCACATTATTTGCAAGAGGCTCTGCAGTTAAATCCGAAGGAAGATTTGAGTAGTTTACTGGAACATTAAACTGCCTGCTTGTGGTTACCTCTACATTTATATTAGCATTTATGGTATCAGAGCTATTAATTAGGGTTATCCCCTTAGGTATATTAAGCTTTGTTGTTCTTACTGCATTTGAGCTAATACCATTTAAGTCAATTGGGAAAGTATCTATTGATTTTATGTTATTTATAACATTATCGTCCCC
Organism: Clostridiaceae bacterium UBA5444; assembly: GCA_002426575.1. Taxonomy (GTDB): domain Bacteria; phylum Bacillota; class Clostridia; order Clostridiales; family Oxobacteraceae; genus UBA5444. Next base: position 17,683 of record DIRE01000005.1, read on the forward strand.
TATTATACTAACCTTATCAGGTGATGGTGTTATGGATTTTAAATGTACACCATTAGGCAAAAAACCTGTTGTCTTTATATTTACGGGAACTTCTTTTGACTTTTTAACTGGTATTACAACATCAATAGTTTTTGGTAAAACTTCAAGCTCTGTAATTTGGCCTCCGTTTTTATCCAGAACCTGTATAGGAACTGAAGTTACTATATCAGATGTTGCACCTTCAGCTTGAACTTTTGCTATAACAGAGTTTATGCTTCCTATATATTTAGCTGCTCCTTTTATTACAACCTCTTCAGGCTTATATTCAGCAGGCATTGCAGCATATCCTTCCTTAGTCTTTATATCTGTTTGAAGAGAAACTTTAAAGTTTCTTTCATTTAATTCATCAAGCTCTACATTTATATAAAAGCCTTGATTAGGTATTTCTATATCCTTAGGCCAGTCTTTTATTTCAACTGGTATAGAGTTTTTGCCTTTTGCTACATAGCTTGTTGCCATATTTGCCTCTGCAGTAAACTCATATGGTTTTAAATTAACTACTTTGCTAGTCCTTCCCTTGACAGTTATTTTTATGGTATACCCATCAGGATTTCCAAGAAGCACGAGGCTATTCTTTGATAATGCCTCCACATTTACCAACTTTACTGGAACATTAGAAATTTCTATTCCTGTTTCAGGATCCTGCTCTGAGGTTACATAAAGCCATAAAAGAAAAGCTAAAAAAACTGATAATATCTTTATAGCTACATCTCTTCTTTTTGTTTTATCCAAGATTTAATCCACCCCCATGCAGTTATTTTCTTTTCATTCCTATGCTTCATTATCCTAACCAGTATATCTTTAAGCCTTTCCCCATTATAGTTTCTTGTTAATTTGCCATTTACAGCAAGAGAGATATTGCCCGTCTCTTCTGATACAACAACTACTAATGCATCAGAGTTTTCGGATACACCAATAGCAGCTCTATGCCTAGTGCCTAGCTGTTTACTTATATTGTTGTTTTCAGTTAATGGCAAAAAACACCCTGCAGATTCTATCCTGTCGTTTCTAATTATTACGGCACCATCATGAAGTGGGGTATTTACAACAAATATATTTTCAAGGAGCTGAGATGAAACCATTGCATCAATCTTCACACCAGTTTCTATATAATCTTTAAGACCTGTCTTTTGTTCAATAACAATAAGTGCGCCTGTTTTGCTATCTGACAAATTTACAGCTGCCGTAACTATTTGGGAAATTATTTTGTCCATCTCTTCTTCAGTAACTTCAAGATTCTTTGAGAATAGCCCATTTCTTCCGAGATGTTCAAGAGCACGCCTTAATTCTGGTTGGAAAAGTATAATAAGTGCAATAAAACCTACCTTTATAGTACTATCAATAATCATATATAATGTTATAAGTCCTGCAAATTGGCTTACCTTCATAATTACGATTATAATCAAAAGTCCTTTTAATAATGTCTCTGCTCTTGTTTGCTTTATAAGCATGAAAAGTTTATAAAGTATGTAACTTACTATTAAAATATCAATTATATTGGTTATTGATATATGTTTAAGCAAGTTCCATATGTTAGTTAAGGCTGTTTCAAGCATCAAATTCTCCCACCTTTTTATAGAAAAATACTATTTATAATTATACACCAAATTTTTAAGCTGTAGTACATAAACAAACCATATATTAATATTAATATCACTATTAATATTAATTATTTCGCTTTACATCAATGATTTTATATGTGAATTTAAAGGATTTTTGGTAGATGGTGTAGAATACAGTAATACCATTTAGAATATATTTTTAGGTAGGTGGACAAAATGTTATATTGCAAAAAATGTGGCTTAAAACTTGATGGGAAAAGCGTTCTCTGTCCAAGATGTGGAGAATATACCTATAATTCAATAAATGATAATGATGACAACAATAATAGTAGCAGTAGCAGTAAAGCTAAAAACACCATCTATTCAAACTCAAATACTAATACCAATCCTAACACTAACACTAATACTAGGTCTAGTACTAGTCCTAGGAACGCAAAAACCAATGACGATATAAGGTACGATATATTTAATCCGCCCAAAAAAAATTATGAGGATTATAGCGTACAAAGGCAACAAAGCGAGGATTATAATAGGCAAAATCAGCAAAATGAGGATTATAAAAAGCCTCGAAGAGATAGAAATCCCAAAGAGGAAAGTAGTAGCTCATGGGCTAAAACCTTCTTTAAATGGTTCTTTATAATTCTGCTTTTAATATCAGTTACCGCCTTTGCAGCATATTTTGCATACAATAAGTTTATGGGAAGCTCAACAAGTGAATACATAAAATCTATATCAAGCTTAAATAAAAGTATTAATGACGCAAATGATAATATGGTCTCTGCAATTAAAAGTAACAGTAATGACCTTCCTGTTCAGGATATACTAAACAAAATACCAGAAGAAAAAAAATCCTTTGACTCTATAATTAAAAACTTTGATGATATTACTGTTCCGTCAATGTATTCATCCTCTCATAGTAATTTAGGAAAGGCTATTACGCTTAACAGGGAAATCTATGTACAAATTGACAAAGTATTGGTAAGTCCAATAGATCCTAATGCAAAACAGAATTTAGACCATTTATCCTCTCAAATAGACGAATGTATGAGTGATTATGCCTCAGTTAGTATTGAAGATATTGCTTTTTCTCTTCCAAATGAGATATTATCCATATCCTCTAAGATTGAGCCATGGATTAACCAACAGCAAGAGAAATATGGATCCACCATGGATCAAATTAAACTTTTCTCTAGCTACTTCGACTCTATGACAAAATTATTTGGCAGGTTTAATGAAGCAAAAGTCGATTTTACCCAAGCAATAAAAAATGTAAGGGCTAAACAGACCTCATGGGATGATTTATTTTCCCAAATAGATGAAAATTTAAATGCTAAAAAAGCAATTAAATCTGATTATAAAAACTTATCTGTTCCATCACCCGTTAAATCACTGAACCAAATGTTTATGGATATACTTGATAACTCAATATCTTATAATACAAAGTTAAAATCAGCAGCAGAAAAAGAAAGTAGTTTCAATAAAGAAGGCCTTACTGAAGATGAAATAAAAGTAAAGCAAAAAGAAATTGAAGATGCCTATAAAGAAGCTCAAGAGCTTAATTCATCTTCATCTGCTGCCTACCAAAAGTATGCATCAATAATTGGCCTTGAAAAAGAAAAATACGCAAACCCTGAATTTGTAATGGGGTTAGGACAAGGAAAATAAATATTTTAAAATTATCTATTAAAAGGGGAGGAACTACTTCCCACTTTTCTATATTTAGAGGGAGATATACCCACTATAGACTTATAAACCTTTGAGAACCCTAAAGGATCCTTATAGCCAACAGATCTTGCTATATCCCCTATAGAAAGGTCTGTAGATTCAAGTAAATATGAGGCCTTTTTCATTCTAAACTCTATAAGATACCTTTGGGGAGATACATCCATACTTTCTTTGAAGACGCTAGTAAAGTAACTTCTATCAAGTCCAATATGCTTTGCTATATCAGTTACTTTTATACTTCTAGAATAGTTTTTCTCTATAAAATCTAATGCCTTTTCTATATACTCCTCTGTATAATTTTTTTTTTGATGAGTAGGAGCTTGCATACAATTAACTCTTTGTATTTCTGAAAGTACCAAATACAGATAAGATTTCAGTTTCAAACTGCTGCCTGCACTTTTTATATCTGTAGCAATTATTTTCTCCATAGTATGTGGAATAAGGCAATCATCATCAAAGCTAATTATAGGATCTTTATATGTTAAATCCCCATCTTTTAGTATCTGATAAGCTTTAATACCATTAAAGCCTATCCAGCAATAAGTCCATGGCGTATCCATATCAGCCTCATAATACGTTACCCTCTCGGGGGTTATGAGAAATCCTTTATTTTTATTGAGATGATATGTTATGCCATTACTTTTAAATATTCCTTTTCCATCTAGTATAAAATGTATCAAAAAATGATCCCTCACTGCAGGTCCATAACCATGACCATTCTCACATACTTCTATACCATAGTGGTAGATTTGTATTTCCTCATCCTTTTTAACATTTGTTATACACGTACTTTTCATAGATATTCTCCTATTTAATTTTATTTAAATATAAACTTTAAACTACATTATACCATATTTATATAACATTAGAACATTGGAATATAAGGTGATCTGGGTTACAATAAAATAAATAAAATCATAGGAGGAATTTTATATGCCAAAAATTACATTTTTAGGTGCAGGAAGCACTGTATTTGCAAAAAATATAATAGGAGATTCACTGGCAACACCAGCTCTTAGAGAATCTGAAATAGCGCTTTACGATATTGACCTTGAGAGGCTCAAAGAGTCCGAATTGATGCTTAACAATATTAACAAGAATTTAGGTGGCTATGCCAAAATAACTGCATATACAGACAGAAAAGCTGCTTTAAAAGGAGCTAAATATGTGGTAAATGCAATACAAGTTGGAGGATATAAGCCAAGCACTGTAATAGACTTTGAGGTTCCAAAAAAGTATGGCCTAAAACAAACAATAGGGGATACATTAGGTATAGGCGGAATATTTAGGGCATTAAGAACTATACCTGTTATGTTCGATTTTGCAAAAGATATAGAAGAGGTATGCCCTGATGCACTTTTATTGAACTATACAAACCCAATGGCAATACTTTCAGGTGCAATGCAAAGATATACCAATGTTAAAACCGTTGGTCTTTGCCATAGCGTACAGGTATGTGCATCTGAACTGCTTAAAGGCCTTGGAATGGATACTGATGGTATAGAGTGGAAGACTGCAGGCATAAACCATATGGGATGGCTTCTCGAGATAAAGAAAGATGGAGTGGATTTATATCCTGAAATCAAAAAAAGAGCCTTAGAAAGAAAAGATACTCATGATGACATGGTTAGGTATGAGATAATGAAACAATTTGGATATTACGTTACAGAATCTAGTGAGCATAGTTCCGAATATATGCCATACTTTATAAAAAGTAAATACCCAGAATTAATAGAGAGATTTAATATACCTATTGACGAATATCCAAGGAGATGCGTAAATCAAATAAATAATTGGAACAAGACACGGGATGAGCTTGTTCATAATAAAGAATTAATCCATAAACGTACATATGAGTACGGCTCATATATAATGGAAGCTATAGAAACAAATGTACCATATAAAATAGGCGGAAATGTTTTAAACACGGGGCTTATTACAAATCTTCCTTCAAATGCTTGCGTTGAGGTTCCATGCCTTGTAGATAGTACTGGCATAAACCCATGCTATATAGGAGATCTTCCTATTCAGCTTGCAGCTTTGAATATGACAAATATAAATGTACAGCTATTGACAATTGCAGCTGCAGTAACTAAGAAGAAAGATTATATTTACCAAGCAGCAATGCTTGACCCGCATACATCATCAGAACTATCAATAGATGATATAAGAAGCCTTTGCGATGATTTAATAGAAGCTCACGGAGACTTTTTACCTAAATATAAATAATTTTAATATTTGAGGCTGCTACAGGGTTATTTTCAAATTATTCTGTAGCAGTCTTTTTTTACTGTTAATGACCTATATTTATGTCCATATTTCATGTATAATACCCTATGAGGATATTTAAGAACATAACTACAAGGAGTTTTTATACATGAAAAAAGACACTACGAGTTCAGGTTCAGCTACAAAAGGCTTTGCTATACTAAGTGTGGCAGGTATTATAAATAAAGTACTATCCGTGCTATATGTACCTATTTTAATGCAGATTGTAGGAGACGATGGATATGGCATATATTCAGGTGGATATCAAATATATACATTTATATATGTGCTTACAAACTCAGGATTTCCAATTGCTATATCTAAACTACAATCAGAACTTATAGCTAATGAAAACTATAGGGATGCAAGAAGATCCTTTAAATTGTCTAGGCTTCTATTAACAGCCTACGGCCTTGTTATGACAATTATTACAGCGGTATTTGCAAGACAGATAACAAGCCTTACAGGGTACGATAGATCATATCTTGTTATACTTGCACTTTCCCCTACAATGTTATTCTCTGCTATATCTTCTGCCTATAGGGGGTATTTTAATGGTAACTCTAATATGAAACCTACTGCAATGTCTCAAATAGTAGAACAATTTTTGAATGTTACCTTATCTTTATTGTTTGCATATTTATTAAAGCCAATGGGGCTTGAATATGCCTGTGCAGGTGCAACAGTTGGTACCACAATAGGATCTTTAGGAAGCGCAATATTCTTAGGCAGAACCTATGGTAAAAATAAGAAGGAACTTTACAAAAAGACTCCTAGGAGAGTTACGCCTATTGCTAGCAAGTCATTAATAAATAAGCTTTTGACCTATTCTATTCCAATAGCCCTAAACTCTGTAATCATCTATGGAGGAAATATTGTAGACCTTACAAATACTAAAAAAAGGCTTACTGCAGCAGGACTAGAAGCTGTTTCCTATGCAAAGTATGGAGCACTAAACAAATATTCTACGCTGCTAAATGTTCCTGCAGCTATAACAGCAGCTCTTCAGATAGCTATGATACCATCTTTTAGTGCCGCCATAGCTAAAGAAGATTATAAGCTGCTTAAAAAATATGTAAGTGATGTATTTAGAATATCACTGCTTATATCAATACCCTGCGCTGTAGGTTTAGGTGTTTTAAGCAAGCCTTTATTTGAGATGCTTTTCCCAAGTTACATAGATGGATGGTATCTAATGGCTATTGGTTCTTGCGTGGTAGTATTAATCGCCATGGTTCAAATTCAATCAGGCATACTACAATGCTTTAATAAAACCAATATAGCAACCTTATCAATGTTAGCAGGTATATTTGTGAAGATATTTATAAACTATTTTCTAATAGCTATTCCAGAAATAAATATAACAGGAGCAGTTATTGGAACAATCGTAAGCTATATAATATCAATAATAATAAACAATGTTTATATACAAAGAAACCTCCCGGCCAAAGTTGTTATAAAAAAGCACCTGGGCCGCCCAATAATCGCATCAGCTGCCATGGCAATAGGTGTTGGTGTTTCATATAAGCTTGTTTTTCTTCTACTTGGCTTATTTGCAGGGGTCTACATTTCAAACGCATTAGCAGTAATATTTTCAATATTAGTTGGTATTGCAGTCTATGGAATAGTAATGCTCAAAATAGGAGGATTAACCGCAAGGGACTTTGCTTCTATACCTCACATGAACAAAATAAAAAGATTTATACCTAATCGCATACTTGCTATGGCTAAAACAGAGTAGTATTTAGTTTAGTATATTAAAGCTCCATTTATGATAAGGTGTTATCGTAAATGGAGCTTTTTAGTTAGGCTTTATTTGATACAGTCAAATATTTACGTGTCATATTTTAAATCAAAGCATCTGTCAATATATTCCCTGTTGCACATTTTGGCCCGTCAATTTTGAGAAGGTGGGCAATTGTTCTTGCAAAATCTATATTGTACATTCTGTCAGTATAGTTGTACCCTTTTTTTATATCCCTGCCCCACATAAGTGAAAATATATGCTGGGATGTTTCATCTAAGGAGTCATGCTGCCCCTTAGCAATGTATTCTTTACTATTTGCTTTAAAACTATAGGGGGGTCTAGGTGATATAAGCAGGTCAGCAAAGCCATCCATTGCGCCTCTTTGAGCCAGCTCGTCCTTTTCCATTATCCTTCCTATATACTCCTTGCCTAAAACTGCAGTCATAATCTTTTGCAAATCTTGTTTTGTATGCTCTTTTGTAAAAGATAACTGAATTTGAAGTCCTGCACCTACAAGCACAATATCTGTATCCTTTTTAGGGCTTTCCCCTGCTGATAATACTTGAGTCTTAAATCCACCTCTTTCTATTGCACCTATTAAATCAAGCAGCATGGATTTAGCATAGCAATCAGACATTTTATCTTGTCTGCCATAAGGTGTCATCCCATGATCCGCGGTAAGGACAAATGACATATTGTCATATATCCCCACTCCCTTACATTCATCTATAAACTCACAAAGTTTTTCATCCATCTGCTTAAGCCTTCTCATAACATTGCAGAGCCTGCCTTCTTCTGTTTGGGCAGCAGGGATACCATAAGTTCTATTGTTATGCCCAAGGCCATCTAAATCATCCATATAAATTGATATAAACTTTGGAATATAGTCAAGCTTTATTCTGCTTTTACCTTTTCCCACGGCCTCGCCTTTTATAAGCTTTATTGCTGCATCAAATCTATCTTCATAATCTGCCCTTTCCCCTAATGTAATATATGGTCTGTCTGCATTGCCAGCTTCGCATCCCCTGTTTTCTAATATAAATTGGTGGACAGAAGCCACCTTTATACCTTGTCTTACTGCTGCCTCTGCAATGGTTTCAGCTTTGTTTTCCCTTCTAAACTGTATTACGCGTTTTTGCTTCTTATCATAATATCTATAGCAATTTCTTGTTACATTAGGCCATGCTCCAGATACTATTGCAGACTGCATTGGATTAGTTATTGAAGGTATTCCAGTATATGCATTTTTAAATATTACACCTTTTTGTATTAAATCATTTATAACAGGTGTTTTTACTATTCCACCGCTGTTTGCCAACTCATAATAATACCATGCAAAGCCGTCCCAATTTATATACACAACATAGTTATCATTAGTACCCATATCAACTTTTCCAACCTCACTTGATGAATAATTTATCGATCCCAATTTTGACTTTATATTGCTCATAACCTTCTTACGGCCTCCACCTTATGGCTATCTGATGACTTGTATGCAGCAAGTGCAA
>DIRE01000084.1 GCA_002426575.1 Clostridiaceae bacterium UBA5444
GTGGTGGGGGTGGGGGGGACGGTTCATGACTTTAATCCATGCTAATATTTAGTACAAGCCCCACTAAATTTGTTGGCATATAAAAGGGGAAATACTAATCAAGATTATTTAAAGGTATTTCAGTTACTTTATGGAATATAGTATATAGAGTTCTGATGGGGCTTGGTGCGATACTAGATAATCCATTGCAGGTGCTTATATTTCGCAAGAAAGGGGGTAAGAGGCTTTTATACATTTGCGTATGCACAAATAGGTATTTTTAGCATTATAGCTTATCAGGAAAACGTGAATGGGGGTATATATTATGACAGAGTCCGCAAAACAGGCATTGTCCATATTAAGAGATCCTTCACAGTTTAAATGGTATGTTGTCCCTATATTTGCTATTATAGGTTATGCATACTCAAAGGAAATTGGCAAAAAAAATTGGAATGCTGTTCTAGCCGGATTGGCATTTTGGGGAATGGACTGGTTTAACGAAATATGGAACTCTTTAGTGTTCCACCTTACACAATATGCACCAGTATGGGGCGCACCAGGTGATACGGCATTTCTTCTGTTAATTGGGCTAAATATTGAGATTACTTTTATGTTTGCTATTGCAGGTCTTGGCTTTGCTCTAGCACTTCCAGAAGATAAAAAAACGAAAATTCTAGGAATTCCTAATAGAATATTCATTGCCATATCTGGATCGATATTTTGCGTTTTTATTGAGTGCTTGCTAAATTTAGCTAATGTTCTTACATGGGAGTATCCGTGGTGGGGCACAAGTGCACCATGGCTCATATTTCTTATAGGCTATTTGCCTTTCTTCTTAGTATCTTTTTGGGTATATGATATGGAATCTATTAAGAAAAAGTTAATTACGGTGGGAACTATATTTGGAGTTGACATTATTGGCCTTATAGTCTTTGGCGGTATATTAGGCTGGATATAAAAAAGTAAAAGCAGGAGGCTATGTTAAGTCTCCTGCTTTTACTTTTTATAGATTATAAAACATTTAATATATTGTCGTTATTTTCAAGGCTTTTCGAAAAGTCTCTCTTTTGTTCTATAGCATTTTTTAATGCTAATCCTTTTTTTGTATCTCCTATTAATATGCAACCGCAGAGCAGCCCTTGTTTGAAAAATAGTTTTGTATATATGCTATTTTGGTATTTTATAGGCTTACAATCAACTCCTGTTATATCTCCGGCAGAGAATACTTTTATATCTGTAACTTGGAGAAGATTTGATGGGGTAATCTCTTTATATGCTGTATTTTCCCCAACAGAGTTTAGGCCTGCAATTTTACCTTGTTCCGTAGCAACTGGCCATATTCCCCAAACCATTCCATTAAATTCTGCTACATCGCCTGCAGCATATATATTATCTAGGTTTGTTTTCATATTTTCATCTACTAATATACCTCTATTGGTATTTATACCGCATTCTTTTGCTAAAGTTAGATTACTTCTAACCCCTGCAGATACTATAATAAGATCAGCATCTATTTTATCTCCATTGTCAAGGCTTACGTATTCGACTTTATCTTGACCTGCAATTTCTTTTACAGAAGAGCCTATCTGAAGGTTCATATTATTTTTCCTCAAAATATCTGCTACGATAACAGATCCTTCCTCATCAAGCTGTCTTGGAAGAAGCCTTGGCATATTTTCAATTATAGTTATGTTAAATTCATTATTTGCTTGTCTAAGCGCCCACGCTGCCTCAATTCCAAGAAGCCCACCGCCTATTACAACCAAATTTTTTGCACTATTTTTGTCTATATAATCTTGTATTGATAATAAATCTTTTATTTTTCTTACAGTGAAAACGCCATTTTTGTTAGCCCCAGTAAATGGAGGTACAAAACTACTGCTGCCATTTGCTAATATAAGATTGGTATAATTCAGCTCTTTTCCGCTCTTTAGGGTAATTGAGTTTTGCTTAACATTAATCTTAGTTACAGATGTTGATAATAATAACTCTATATTTTTATCCTCATACCATTTCTTGTTGTGAATATATAAATTTTTTTCATTGATAGGAGCATAAATATACTTACTTAATTTCATCCGGCTATACGGTACATAGTCTTCTTCAGAGATTATTAAAATCTCAGCATCTGGATCCTTTCCACGTGCATTCTCTGCAGCGGTTAAGCCTGCAATTCCACCACCGATTATTATTATCTTTTGCATATTATCACTCCTTATGGAATTTTTGTATTTTTGTTAATCTGTTTAAATTGAGTATAGCAGATATATTGATTAATATAAAGCATATCTGGTAGGGCCTGCACAGGGTGGTATTTTAAGGGCTATTTACCCAATATAAATTTGATAGGTTGTACACATGAACAAAAGTGATGAACCGTCCCCCATTGAATATTTCTGGTATTTGATAGTAAAATGTAATATAATATGTAATATATGGTTTTTTATAATTACGAAATGGGGTGAAGTCTACAGTGTCTTTAGAGGGGTATAAGATTAAAAAAATACTTAATAACAATGTTGTTTTGGCCACCCAACATAATGATGAAAAAATTCTTTTTTCAAAGGGAATTGGATTTACAAATAATATTGGAGATATTGTACCTAATGGCACAAAGATTGAAAAAGTATTTTCTATAGAAGATAAGGATAACTCCACTAAGTTTAATAAACTGGTAAGCACGGTTGATAATGAGATCATTGGTATATCTGAAGAAATTATTTATATGGTGGGGAAAGAATTAAATGAGGAACTTGATGAGAAGATACATATAGCTCTTGCAGATCATATAGCATTTACACTAAATAGGTTGACAAAAAATGATGAAATATTTAATCCTTTCTTGGTAGAGACAGAAACCCTGTACAAAAAAGAATTCGAAATTGCTAAAAAAGCCACATCATTGCTTGAAAAGAGGACTAAAATAGAAATCCCAGAAGGGGGAGATAGGCTTCATTGCACTTCATATACATTCAGCTAGAAATAGGGGAAAGTTATCAAACACAATAAAATATGCATACCTATCAAGTTCCATAGTTGAGATAATAGAAGATGAGCTGAGTATGACTGTTGACAAAAATTCTCTTGATTATGCTAGGTTTGTAATACACATCCGGTTTGCCATAGAAAGGCTTATAAATAATATACCCATAAAAAATGTTTTGCTAAAAACAATAAAAGAAAGATATAAAAAGTCTTATAAATTAGCACAAAAGGTATGTAAATTTATTGAGTCTGAGCTTGATGTTGCAGTTTCAGAGGATGAGGTAGGCTATATTGCAGTTTATATAGAAGAACTTAAAAACGCCACCCGCTCTTAATTTAGGATGGCGTTTTTAGTTATTTTATTTTATAAGTGAATAATGTATTTTTTCCGGCTTTAACATCAATTCCTGTTTTATAGTTTATATCTGTTGCTATATTAGGATTTGTAATTAATACAGGAGTTATAAGAGAAAAACCCTTATCTAATATTTGCTTTCTATTTATTTTTATTATTGGATCTCCAGCTTTAACCTTGCTTCCTTCTTCTTTTAAACGTTCAAAACCATATCCATCAAGTTCAACCGTATCAATACCTATGTGAACAATGATTTCAGCACCATTACTAAGCATCATTCCAAATGCATGATTAGTTCTAAATATTAAACTTATATTTCCATCAACTGGAGCAACTACTAAATCACCTGTTGAATCTATTGCGACCCCATCTCCTGCAATTCTTTCAGAGAATACACTATCAGGTACAAGAGATAAGTCTATAACTTTACCATCAATTGGAGCAAGTAATTCATAGTCTTTTTTTGCCCATCCGAACATATTTTATTCCTCCTAAAAATGCTTTAATGTTCTATCGCTTTTATGCCCTTACGCTTTCGTATTACAAAAAAAGCACGAGCCATAAACTCATGCCTATTACAGTAACACGTTTAAGTACATTATAATTTTTTTACTTTCAATTGTCAATTAATGCACATTGAAAAATTAGTCCAAAAGCACGTTAACTAATATTGGGTATTGACAATTTATAGTTATATTATATAATTAAATTAACAGAATATTATAAATAGTACCAGCGTGTTACCGGTATTGGGCAAGAGCTGAGAGGGAATTCCTTTCTGCTCTTTTTTATTTGTAATTATAATATACGTATATTATCTGATGAGCGTACGGCATCAGATACATATAAATAGGACTTTAATTTTTATTGGAGAGGTAGTAAAAGTATTAATCCCTACAAATCTATAAAATGGAGGTATAAAAATGTCAGACAACAAGGTTTTATCCAATCTTCAGAAATTAGGTAAATCTTTAATGACACCAGTTGCAGTAATGCCAGCTGCTGCCCTCTTATTAAGATTAGGTGATTGGTGGAGCGTTCAATGGATGGTTGCAGCAGGAGCAGCAATAATGGATAACCTGCCAATTATATTTGCAGTAGGTATTGCTGTTGGGTTTGCAGAAGAAAACAATGGTACTTCTGCTATTGCTGCATTAGTAGGCTATTTAGTAATGACTAAGGTTCAATTAACATTTAATGAAACTATTAATATGGGAGTTTTAGGAGGAATTATTGTAGGTGTTTTAACCGGATATTTATATAATAAATATAAGGCTATTAAACTCCCAGACTTCTTGGGATTCTTTGGAGGACGAAGGTTTGTACCAATTATTACATCATTTTATACTTTGCTGCTAGGTATCTTGACAGGGTTTATATGGCCTCCAATTCAAAATGTTATTAATGCACTTGGTAACGGAATTGTTGCGTCAGGAGCTATTGGGGCATTCTTATTTGGATTCTTTAATAGATTGTTGATACCATTTGGACTTCACCATGTTATAAATACTTTCGTTTGGTTCCAGTTTGGTGAATTCACTGATGTGGCTGGAAAGGTTGTAAATGGAGACTTATCAAGATTCTTTGCAGGAGATCCAACTGCAGGTATGTTTATGACAGGTTTCTTTCCTATAATGATGTTTGCACTTCCTGCAGCATGTCTTGCAATGATTCATACTGCTAAGGATAAAAACAAGAAGGCTGTAACAGGTATGCTTCTTGGAATAGCTTTTACCTCATTCCTTACAGGAGTTACAGAGCCTATAGAGTTCTCCTTCATGTTTTTAGCACCTGTATTATATTTAATCCATGCTGTATTAACAGGAGCAGCCCTTGCCATTACTAATGCCCTTGGCATGCGATGTGGCTTTGGATTCTCTGCAGGCGCAATAGACTATGGGCTAAGCTATTCAATTTCAAGCAAACCTATAGGGCTATTGATAGTAGGATTAATATTTGGTGTAATATACTACTTCCTATTTGTATTCTTTATCAAGAAATTTGATCTTCCTACACCAGGTAGGCTGGAAGAAGAGGAATCTGCTTCACTTACTGGACTTAGCTCATCAGAGCTTGTTGTAAAAGCATATCAAATACTTGATGCAATTGGTGGAAAGGTAAATGTTGATTCTATAGATGCATGTATTACAAGAATAAGGCTTACAGCTAAGGATGGAAGCAAGGTTGATGAAGCTAAACTAAAATCTATAGGAGCAAGTGGTGTTATGAAGATGGGTAGCAATAACTATCAGATTGTTGTAGGAACTATTGCAGATCCACTTGTAACTCACATGAAATCCTTTATGAAATAAAAATTAGAAGGGAGGCTAAGGCCTCCCTCTTGTTTTAAGGGGGTAAAATTATATATATGGCAAAGAGATTATTAGACTGCAATACATCTGATATTGTAAAAATGGATAAAAAGCAAAAGCTTGAATCTATTGTTTCAAGCGAGGGAAGGGTTATAGTTTCTGAAGTTATAGGAATTTTTGAGCAGGTGCTTTTTAATATAAGCAATGCAGAATTAGCTTCAGCTTTCGGAGCAGGTATTTTACTTTTAAATATGTTAGATGTTTACGATCCCATTTTTAATGGCATTCCAAAGGTGGAAAGGGAAGATACAATAAGGGAAATTAAAAGGCTTACAGGTAGGTTAATAGGGATTAACCTTGAACCAGTAGATAAAGACGCAGAAACAATGGGGGAGATAGGGGCAATTTCAAAAGGAAGACAAGCAACAGCTGATACAGCTTCAAAAGCATTTGAAATGGGTGCTGATATGATAGTTCTTACAGGTAACCCTGGAACAGGAGTTACTAACAAGGCTATTATCAGTTCATTAACTAAAATTAATAATGCTGTTGGAGATAAAGTAATATTGACCGCAGGTAAGATGCATGCTGCGGGAGCTTTGCTTGAAGCGGGAAAGAATATAATTACAAAACATGATATAGAATTTTTTGTAGAAGCAGGGGCTGATATTATACTATTGCCTGCACCTGGAACAGTGCCAGGCATTACTACTGATTATATAAGAGAGCTAGTTAACTACTCCCATAGCCTTGGTGCTCTTACTATGACCACCATAGGGACATCACAAGAAGGAGCAGACTCAGAAACAATAAAGAGAATTGCACTATTGTGTAAAATGACTGGTACAGATATTCATCATCTAGGCGATGCAGGTTACGCAGGCATTGCAGTCCCACAAAATATAATGGACTACAGCATCGCAATAAGAGGCGTTAGGCACACCTATTCAAGGATGGCTCGTTCAATAAATAGATAACCAAAGTTGGAGTTGGGGGACGGTTCATTCCCATTTGCCGAATTAATAATGGACAAGCCAGGGGACACAAAATGCAAAATGGGGGACGGTTCATGACTTTTGTCATATGGATATGGTTGTCCAGATGACTAATGTAGATGAACCGTCCCCCAACCCCCACGGGGCTTGCACTTTTAACTCACAGGGTTGTCCAAATGGCTAATAACAATGAACCGTCCCCGGGGCTTGTCTATTCAAGCTTTAGTTTTGAGAGTCGTTGCTTTAAATCGCTTGATATATCGTTAAGCTCTTCTGCTGAGGATGTTAATTTGTGGATGGTCGATGTTTGGTTATTAACGTTAGATGCAACCTCCTCTGCTGCAGATGTATTTTCTTCAGATATATTAGCAAGGTTTTCAATGGCATTTGTTATTACCTCTGTGCTTGATGTCATTTTTTCAGATGTTGCAGAAACTTCATAAACAGCGTTTGATACTTCCTCTATTGAAGTGGCTATTTCCTGGAACTTTTTAGACACTTCAACTACAGAATTGTTGCTCTCATGAGTTTTTTCTGCGATAGTTGTCATGGACAGCTTCATATCTGTTATTCCTTTTTGAACTTCTTGTATTAAATCAAATATTTCTTTAGCTGATTTAGATGATTCTTCTGCTAATTTTCTTACTTCATCCGCTACAACAGCAAACCCTTTACCTTGCTCGCCTGCTCTTGCAGCTTCAATTGATGCATTTAATGCTAACAAATTTGTTTGTTCTGCGATGGCTGTTATTGTATCCGCTATACCATTAATTGCTGCTGATTTTTCAGATAGGCTGCCAACAAGGTCTGAAGCTTCAGCCACTACATCTGAAATCTGATCTGAACCAGAACGCAGCTCA
Source organism: Clostridiaceae bacterium UBA5444 (assembly GCA_002426575.1). Taxonomy (GTDB): domain Bacteria; phylum Bacillota; class Clostridia; order Clostridiales; family Oxobacteraceae; genus UBA5444. The sequence goes on from DIRE01000084.1 coordinate 7,487, forward strand.
TGCATAAGGGTATCGCCTTCAAATGTTGAATTGCTTGTATTATTTGCCTGCTCGGATACTCTTTTTTGATTTTCTGCAACGCTATAGGCTGCTTCGCTTATATGCTGTACTTTATCTGTTGTAGTCTGTAATTCATTAGCCTGTTCTTCAATCCTTTCTGTTATGTTTTGAACAAGTTTATTTATTTGTTCAAAATCAGTGGCAACATTTTTAAAAGAATTTTCAAATTCATCACTGGTTGAATGAAGGGTTTTGGCAGCATTGCTTACGCTTAATAATATCTCTTGCTGCGTATCAAGCATTTTATTAGTATATAATGCTAAATCGCCTATTTCATCATTGCTGTCTATGTTTATTCTTTGAGTCAAATCTCCTTTTAATTCAGCCATATCCTTCATTTTATCTACAAGAAGATAGATTGAACGAGTCTGCTTTTTAGCAATTCCAGTTATAATTATTCTAACAATTATAAGCGCAGCCGCTAAAAATATACCCACAGTAATTATAATTGCCAGTGCAATTTTTATAAGTATATCGCTTTTAAAATCTGCACATAAAACGGCATGTCCACCATTCCCTAATTTTATAGGGATATATGATGCTAAAATTGTAGATTTATCACCTAGCCTGTATCCATCTTTATTGATTGTCAAATTACCTGAATCTATTGCCTTTTTTATTTGAACTTCATCATCTGCATTATTCAAAAGATCCCCGTATTTAGCATTACCATCCTTTGAATCACCAATTATGTAAACAAGCTTGTTTTCTTCATTTAATCCAACTATATAGGCGTTTTCTACCATACCCTTTGAACTATCTTTTAGATATTTCAAAGCTTTGTCTAGTTCATTATATGCTTTTGTATCTTCAAGCCCACGAGATATATCTTGAATATTTGAATCTTCAAATTCGTAGCTAACTACTGAAGATAACCCTGATATACCTAAACTTATTGTGGTTTTCAGTAAGTTTTGCAATATAAAATACATTCCAAATCCTAACGTGATTAATAATAAAATTATTAAAATCATTATGCTTTTTGTCCATTGCCTCGCAATAGGTACTCTTTTTCTGGTATTCTTCTTTTTCATAGTCTGTCCTCCAAAATATTTGATTATTATACATTATATTGCCTATAGAATATAAATCGGTATTATTTTGTTTAAATTTATATATAAAATAAAAATATTAGAAATATATAAGAGGTAAAAAATACTGGCCTAGTAAAAAGTATGCTATCATAATATCATGATAGCATACTTTTTACTAGGTAATCCTAAAGTCCATCTCGTTTTTTAGTATATCAATCTTTTTAGCCTTAATATCATCTACTGCTGCATATCTATTTCCATGCCATAAGTCCTCTATAAAGGAGGATATATAATCTTCGTTTCCTTGAACTTCTATTTCAACGGAACCATCATATAGGTTTCTAACCCATCCTGACAGGTTTAGTGATTTCGCAACGTGGTATACAAAATATCTAAAGCCTACTCCTTGTACATATCCAATTACTATAATGTGGTATCTAGTCATAACGAAGCCCCTTTTTCCATAACAACCTAATATTTAATATTGACAAAATATTTAACTTTTATGCTTTTCGCCCTTATTTTTATCCTCATCTAATTTTTTTACATCAAATTCAACTGAATCATACTGCTTTTTAAAAATACCAGCATTCATTCTGCCAAATTTACTGAACATCCTCTTATAGATTCCTTCTTCATTATATTTTACATATATGTATCCAGAAGTAGATGATACTATTGCTCCAATCGTATCTACTATAAGATCCCACATTGTATCTACAAGTCCTGACTTTTGCATATTAAAGCCAAATAATGAGTCCATAGTAAACTCAAATATTTCCCACAAAGCTCCAGTACATACAGCAAAACTAAAAGCAAATAAGGCCATAAAAAATGGACTTAAGTACACATTAACCCTCTCCTCATTATTGAGTATATATATAAGGAGAAAACCTAAAAATCCAAGCATAATTCCTGATAAAGTGTGGAGCATCTTATCCCACCAGAAGTATTTAAGGTAGTATTCTTTTAGCTCGCCAAGATAGTTTGCTCCAAATATAAAGGAGAGTATAATTATCTGGAAGCTAGGTGGAAGTACAATATGACCTTTTTTTGCGATAATGTATGGAAGAAACGTAGTAAAAAGTGACACAATACCAATAAAAAGATTTAGATAGTTACGGGCTACTATACTAGTTATTATAGATACTCCAAAAAGTATCCTTAGTATATTAGCCATAGTGCGACCAGAATCTTTTTGTTTAACCTTTTTATCTTTCATTAAAACCACCCCTAAATGTATATCAATAAAATACATTATTTTAAAGTACTATAAGTTTTATAAAATAAAAGTCGAAACCATAAAGCTTGTAGTATATTTTAATTATAGATTATATATTTCGCTGTATTTATTATTTAGATAATCTATAAAGTATTTTGATGATAATGTGTCTCCTGTAACCTTTTTTATAAGTTCTTCAGGTTTGTATACTTTACCATACTGATGTATATTGTCTTTTAACCACAAGTGAATAACATTTAGATTTCCATTTTTGATGTTTTCATATAGATCTGGAATGTCTTTTTTCATGGCATTTAAGAATTGAGCTCCATATAAGTTACCTAATGCATAGCTTGGGAAATATCCAAAGCTTCCGCCTGACCAATGCATATCTTGAAGTATGCCTTCTGCATCAGATTTAGGTTCAACTCCTAAATATTCCTTGTATTTTTCATTCCACATATCCGGTAGATCATCAACATTTACATCCCCGTTTATTATAGCCTTTTCTAACTCATACCTGATTATAATATGGAGGCTGTAGGTAAGTTCATCAGATTCTGTCCTAATTAGGGAAGAATTTACAACATTTATTCCCTTATAGAAATCCTCAAAGCATACATCTTTAAATTGTGGGAACCTTTTTTGAACTTCAGGGAAAAAGCATGTCCAGAATGCTTTGCTTCTACCAATTATATTTTCATAAAACCTTGATTGGGATTCATGTATTCCCATGGAAGCACCAGATGCAAGTAAAGTTCCTTTTAGGCTATCAGGGACATCCTGTTCGTAAATTGCATGGCCGCCTTCGTGTATAGAGCTGAACAAGGCGCTTCTAAATTCATTTTCATAATAGTGGGTTGTTATTCTTACATCCTTATTATCAAAGTTTATGGTAAATGGATGTACACTTTCATCTACTCTTCCAGCATTAAAGTCAAACCCCATTTTCTGGAGTACAAATTTTCCAAACTCGTCTTGGGACTCTTTAGAAAAACTCTTGTTAAATGGGCTAACATCAATTTTAACATCACTATTTTGTATTTTATCCAGAAGATTTACTATGGCATCCCTTAATTCGCCAAATAATACATCTAATTTTTCAGTAGTTATGCCTGGTTCATAAAAGTCTAGTAATGTATCATATTTACTATCTTTATATCCCCAGTATTCTATGAACTCCTTGTTAAAATCAATGACTTTTTGAAGATGAGGCTTAAATATTGCAAAGTCTGATTTTTCCTTTGCATCTTCCCAAGCAGCTTCTGCATTTGATGTAGCTATTACATATTCTTTGTACCTATACTCCGGTATTTTCATTGTTTGATCATACTCTTTTTTTGCATTCTCAACCATTGATTTTGTAACATCATCTAATTCATCACAAGCTGAAAAGTATTCTATAAATTCTTTCATTTTATCCGATGTCTGTAATTTATATTGCTCACCAGATAAATATCCTAAAATCTCTCCCCTATATGGTATAGCTTTTTTAGGAATACATACCCGCATGTCCCAGTATAAAACCGCTGAAGTACTATTTAAATATTCTATGTCTTTCAGATATGCTTTAAATTCATTTAGCATATTATTAAACTCCTGATTCAATTAAAATCACCTCCGTTTTTAATTATAACATTTCTACCAAATAGTCTCTATACATAAAGTACGATTAACCCTACATTAGGTTTTAAGTTTGCAATATGGCATAGAAGTTTTATTTATGTAAATAAAAATAGCCATTTGTTTTGAATAATAAATATTGCACATATAGGCTTTTCTGCTTTATAATAACAATGCAGACAGGCCTATTGTTTAATATAAAAGATTCTGAAGATAATTGTAGTATATTTGCGTCTTAGGTATGTAAAGTACATGTGTACAACAATAATAGTTTAAGTCTGATATTGAATTATTTACAGCGCAATACGGCATAATATATATGGAGGTGTACATATGAGGATATTGGCGGTCATACCTGCATACAACGAAGAAAAAAGTATATATAATGTTATAAAATCTATAAGGCTGTCTAGTCCTAATGTAGATATTGCTGTTATCGATGATGGCTCTAAGGATAATACGTATTTAGAGGCCAAAAGAGCGGGATGCTTTGTAATTAAGCTTGCTCAGAATCTTGGAATAGGGGGGGCAGTGCAAACAGGGTACATTTATGCAAAAGAAAATAATTATGATATTGCAATACAAGTAGATGGAGATGGACAGCATAACCCTGAAGATATATCAAAGCTTATTAAGATTATAGAAAATAACGAGGCTGACATGGCAATAGGGTCAAGATTTGTCGATAAAACAGGTTATAGGTCAAGTATAATGAGAAAAGTAGGTATTGATTTCTTTTCCAAACTTGTATCTATGATTTGCAGGGAGAATTTTTATGATACCACTTCAGGCTATAGAGCAATAAATAGAAAAGGAATAGAACTTTTTGCTGAATATTACCCGAAGGACTATCCAGAGGTGGAAGCAATTGTTTATGCAAAAAAGAGGGGTATCCGTATAAAAGAAGTACCTGTAAATATGAAAGAGAGGCAAGGTGGAAGATCATCTATTACACCTATGAAATCAATATACTATATGATAAAGGTTACATGTGTTTTACTGCTTCAGCCCCCCACAAAAGCGAGGTGAGTAAATGAGCGTATATATATTTTGCTTTATATTGTCAGCATTATTTCTTTTTGTAACTATGTATTTTGTTAAAAGAAGGATACTTGAGTTTAAGTATAGTATATTTTGGGTATCAATAAGTATAGCAATGTTAATACTATCGTTAAATAAAGATTTTGTTGAAAAAATGGCATCTGCAGTTGATATACATTATGCACCTGCTTTTTTGTTTCTAATTGGAATAATATTCATACTACTTTTGATTTTTTATTTTACTATTGTTATTTCAGATATGCAAAGGAAGATAATAAGACTTACTCAAGAGGTTGGAATATTAAAAAGTTCATCGAAAGATAACAAATAGTATATTTTTGTTTTAGGACAAACGTTGATAGAGATTGATGTAGAGACAAAGCTAAGTTTGTAATAGGGGGAATAGAATGTTTAGTTTAGAAAATGAGGAAAAAAGAATAAAGCAAAGCCTTTTTATTATATTAGCTTTGTTTTTTATTATTAATTTGGGTGTGGTTATTAAATATGGAAGTGGAAACTTTCTTGGAAGTATTGAAAAGATGGATAATGATGATGTAAAGTACATAAGAAGTGCTTGGACGCTTATGGATACTGGAAAATTCACATACCATAAAGTTGATGAACCCACGGTTTATATAATGCCTGGGCTTACATTTGTATTATCGTTTTTTATGCTTATTTTTGGGAAAACAAATGGAGTACTAGCATTTAGAATTTTTCAAGTGATACTTCAAACCCTTTCCATATACCTATTATTTTTAATAGGAAGAAAATTGTTTAATAGTAAAATCGCAATTGTAGCCTGTGTTTTAAACAGCCTTTATGTTGCAGAATATTTTGTGTCAACTATTATACTTACTGAATCTATTTTTAAGTTTTTGCTTCTCCTTCTGGTATATATATCCATATATGCAGTAGAGGAAAAAAAGACTTTATATTACATATTAGGTGGGCTTGTATGGGGAATTACTTGCCTTTTTAGGCCTACGATTGCTGCATATCCTATAGTAATACTTATAATGTGGCTGGTTAAAAAATATTCATTTAAAGATATGGTTAAATACACATTGATAACTTCCGCAGTATTTTGTGTCATACTAAGTCCTTGGTGGATTCGAAATTATAAGGTTTATGATAGATTTATAGCTCTTACATTATCTACTGGAAACCCATTTTTACAAGGAACATATGTAAACTATGACCAAACTAAAGATTATACGCCATACAAGTCAAGGGATACTGTAATTGAAACTAATGAGGTAGAAATAGAAACAGGCATATATAGGCTTAAAACTTATGCAAGGAAAGAGCCTTTAAAATATTTATATTGGTACACAATAGGAAAGACTATTAAGCTTTGGAATATGCCATTTTATTGGGTAGAAGTATTGGGGGTTTCATTTGTCTCTGCTGAGGTATTCCATTTACTTATTATTGGCACTGGTCTCTATGGGATAATTAGGGCATTTAAGAAAAAGGACATGGACTATTTAGTTGCCTTTTTAGTTATTGCCTATTTTAATGTTATGCATTTGCCATATTATACCTTCAGCAGATATTCATATCCCGTTATGCCTTTGGTTATGTTATTTTCATCATATGTTATAGTTAATAGGTATAGTAAAGAGCGGAAAACTGCTTAAGAGAGATATGGGATGGCAGGTGGGTATGGGGTATGGGGTATGGGGTATGGGGACGGTTCAGCATAGTTCATTATAGTTACTGGTATTAGTAACTAATAATGGACTATTTTTGGTTAATGATATATGTTTAATTTAAAAAGTAAATTTATAAATTAAACATACTGGTTATATACGCTATAATGTATATGTGAAAAGATAAAAATTGAGCTGGAGGAGGATAATATGAGAGATGATATTTTAGAACTAATCGAGCAAAGTAGATATGCTGATGCCAGAAATGAACTTATTAAATTAAATGCTGTAGATATTGCACAAGTTTTAGAAGAGGTACACCAGCAAAATGTATTGATTATGTTTAGAATACTTCCTAAAGAGATTGCTGCTACTGCTTTTTCATATATGTCATATGACCAGCAAAGATATATAATAGAATCTATTACAGATAAGGAAATAGAGATAATTATTGACGAACTATTTTTAGACGATACAATAGATTTTCTTGAAGAAATGCCTGCAAATGTTGTAAAAAAGGTTTTAAAGAATACTGATGATAAAACAAGAAAACTTATTAATCAGTTCCTTAATTACCCGGAAGATTCGGCAGGAAGTATAATGACAATAGAGTACGTCGATTTAAAAAGGGAAATGACGGTAAGGCAAGCCATTGATCATATAAAAAAGACTGGAATTGATAAAGAGACAATTAATACATGTTATGTGATGGACCAAAGCCGGAAGCTTGAGGGAGTAATATCTATAAGAAAGCTCATTTTAAGTGATGATGATGTTCTCATTGGAGATATTATGGATAAAGATGTTATTTATATTAATACATCCGATGATCAAGAGAAGATAGCGATGCTGTTTAAAAAATATGATTTTATTTCTATGCCTGTTGTTGATAAAGAGAGACGTTTAGTTGGAATTATTACTGTTGATGATGTTGTTGATATAATTGACCAAGAGAATACAGAAGACTTCCAAAGAATGGCCGCAATGCAGCCTTCAGAAGAAGAATACTTAAAAACTAGTGTGCTTGAATTAGCAAAGAATAGGATACCATGGTTACTGATACTTATGATTTCAGCTACTTTTACAGGAAATATAATAAGAAAATATGAGGAAGCACTCCAATCAGTTGTAATATTGGCTTCATTTATACCGATGCTAATGGATACAGGCGGAAATGCTGGAGCCCAGTCATCAACCCTAGTCATTAGAGGAATTGCCCTTGGTGAAATAAAACTTAATGATTTAGGTAAAATTTTATGGAAAGAGTTTAGGGTAAGTGTAATTGTAGGTTTAATCTTAGCAATAGTAAATTTCCTCAGAATATATTTTCTAGAGAAAGTAGCTTTTAACATTTCAATTGTAGTCAGTATAAGTATTTTTGCTACTGTCATATTAGCAAAGATAGTAGGAGGAAGTTTGCCCATTATAGCAAAGAAGTTAAAGTTAGATCCTGCAATAATGGCTAGTCCATTAATAACAACTATTGTTGATGCCGTGGCACTTATGATATATTTTGCGGCTGCAACGTCAATTTTAGGGCTATAAGCAGTTTGGGTTTGGTGGGTTTAGGGTTTAGGGGTTAGTAGGGTTTAGGGACGGTTCAGCACTTT
>DIRE01000025.1:0-9429 GCA_002426575.1 Clostridiaceae bacterium UBA5444
GAACTCTTTCCCCATTGTTTGACGTGCCCGTCAAATCCCCCCACATTGGACGCCCTGTACCTTCCAATGTGGGGGGATTTGACGGGCACGTCAAACAATGGCGAAAGAGTTCATACTTTTGGGTATGTTGGTTTACCAGATACCTACACTTGTTATTGAAGGTGTAATACTTCTTCTATTTGGTTTCAGCCTGAAAAAGAACTGGAAAGCCTTTTTGCTAGTTAATATAATTACTCAGATTTTTTTAACAATTACAGTAGGAATAAGTTTAATAAAATAAATAAAGAGCGTATTAAGAGAGAGTTATTTACATTTTGATAAGTTATGCTGACAACAATGGGAATGCGTGATATTTTGTGTGTATCATAATCGTGGTAAGAAGGATTCGGTTGAAGATAGAGTACATAAACTCCTCTCAGAGAGATTGCAAAGTATTTATAATGTATTCAGCCAATTGCCTGATACTTTGGAAAATGAAGGAACCGATGCTTGAGCATCGGTTTCCTCTAAAGAACATATTATCAACTACTATGCAGGAAGAGCCAGTTTCTGTCCAATATAAATTGAATTTGGATTTTTGAGTATATTCTTGTTAAGCATGTAAATCTCCATGTAGCGTGTACCATTTCCAAGCTGTTTCTTAGCTATGCTCCATAAGCAGTCACCTTTAACAACAATATAATAAGTTGCAGTTTCATTTTTTGGTGGTTTTACTTTGGTACCTGTATCCGGTGTATTTGTTGCTTTAGGCTGTTTTGCCCGAACCACTCTGTTGTCATCGGTCATTGACAGAGCTATACCATTAGCACGCATTAACTTAAGTTCATCAAAGATCATGTCCCTTTCAATCTTGCCTGTATTAAATACATCTGTACCTTTTGTAAAATCAGTATAATTGTCTCCGCCTGCAGCAAGATAGTCATTTACAGCAACAACATATTTCTTGTTCATATCAAGAGGAGTACCGCTACTATCAGTAATATCAAACACCCTGCTTCCTTCAGGTTTATCAAGATCATATTTAAACTTTAAGCCTGAAACTTGAACCATACCCATTTTCAGGTTGGCCCCATTCTCCAGCAAGTTCTTTATTTGAGCACCTGTCAGCTTCATGGTATATACAAAATTATCCCATGGAAGCACAGTATATATATCACCAACCGTAATATTTCCTTTTTCAATATCCGCTCTTATATCGCCTGCCGTTTCAAAACCGAACTGTGCTCCGGCAGCCTTTGTCATAACGTCAGTAATCCATTCTCCAACAACATTTTCATTATTGGGATCATTTTTTAGTGTATCTGCTGCAGTACCTATGACTTCATCGAACACAGGCCCTACTTCATTCTCTGCATCTTCAACGATTTTCTGAACATCAGGATTCTTAGTTATACTTACATAGCTTTTAAAGCTGTCCTCAACTACTGGCGTTACTAAATCTACCTTTTGTGTATTATTATCATATACTAATGTAATGTGCCCTAAAGCTCTGCCATTATAATATCCCTGTACGATTGCTATGTTGTTAACTGTTCCTGCTATCTTTTGGTGGGTATGGGCTGATATTATAGCATTAACTTTTGTGCTGTCGAGTTTGTTTGCAAGATCTGCAGCTTCCCCGGTTATTTTTCCATTCTCATCCTGGTGTGAACCTATATGCCCAACAACTACTACGGCATTTGCATCCTTTTGAAGCACTTCATCAACTGCCTTGTTAACTTCAGCAGCTGGATCCTTAAATTCATAATCCTTAATATAAGTAGGCATTACCGTTGATGTGGCTTCAGGCGTTGTAACACCTATGAATGCAATCTTTACACCTTTTTTTTCAACTATCACATAAGGCTGTGCAAAATCTGCAAGTTTTCCGGTATTCTTGTTATAGATATTGCATGAAAGCAGCGGGAACTTAGCCTCTGATTTTATTTCATTCAGTTTGCCTATTCCCCAGTCAAATTCATGATTTCCAATTGCCATTAAGCTTGTTCCCATTGTATTCATCATATTTACGATAGGCTTTCCGTACAATGCATTAGAAATCGGGCTACCTTGGAACATATCACCGGCAGATATAAGTATTGTGCCATCCGGATTATTATTTTTTATGGCATCATATTTACCTGCCATCCAAGCGGCTCCCTCCATTGCATAGACATTTCCATTGCTATCCTTTTTGGCTGTTTCTTTAAGTGCACCATGAAAATCATTCATTGATACAATATCGATGGTAACCTTGCTGGTATCAGCCGCATATGCCGGTTTAACACCTGTAGCAAATACGGTAACAACCAATAACATAACAGAGAGAATGAGACTAAGACCTTTTTTCATTTTACCATTCATTAATTTCCACCCCCGTAAAATATTTTGATTTTTATTTTCAATAAATTCTTTTACAGTATGAAATGATTTTATTCCCATTTACTGGTGCAGCATAGGCTTATAGTAGGCTCATTCAGCATTAATGATTTATGTCCCTCCGGCTTGCGATGAACTCCTCTACTGTAAGGAATGTGTCCTTATACCCCAATTTTTTGCAAAGCTGGGTTACATGAGGCGGTTCAAGGTACGCACTATATAATACATCTTCGTGGGAGTAAACTTCTCTCGTTTTTCCATCAAGCAGCGGCTTTCCATTCTGGAATACTATTACCCTCTCAAATGTCTCTGCAACAAAGTCCATGTCATGTATTATAGTAAGTACAAGCTTCCCATCTGCCATGAGCTGCCTTATTATTCCCTTTATTTTTTCTTTACCGGCATAATCCTGTGCTATTGTAGGCTCATCAAATATTATTATTTCAGTTTCCATTGCAATTATTGAGGCGATGCTTATAAGCTTTCTCTCAGAAAGACTGAGATCATAAGGATTTTTATCATATAAATCTTTAAGGCCAACCATTTCAAGAGCCTTCATAGAGGACTCTTCAGCTTTTGCCTGATCTTGACCTATATTCAAAGGTCCGAACATGACCTCGTCCAAAACTTTATTTTTAAAAATTTGATCATTTGGGTTTTGAAAAACCAGTCCGATATATTTTGCAAGCTCTGCGGCAGTAGTATCCTTTGTGTCTTTTCCCATTATAAATATGTCACCTGAGTCAGGCTTTAAGAGGCCTTTTAAAAGCTTTACAAACGTGGTTTTTCCAGCACCGTTTTGACCTATTATAGCCGTAGATTCCTTGTCTATTGAAAGGCTTATACCTTTTAATATTTCATCGCCTTTATTATATGAAAAATGAAGATTATTAACATCTATTCTACTCATTAACATTCACCACCACATCATAAGCTTCATCCAGTGTCACCGGATATAATCCATTATCATCTTTTACATCAAATGCTTTGCATATCCTGGTAAATGCGGGCGCAATAACCCCATATTTCTCAAGATCATCCTTTGAGAAAATTTTTTTAGGAGTATCAAAATCTACAATACTGCCTTTATGCATAAGCATAACCCTATCCGAGTATTTTGCTATCTTCTCAATTTTATGTTCTACCATTATTACAGTAATTCCCTCGTGGCTTAAATCCTGTATGGCTTTGAAAACCTCTTCGGAGCCCTGGGGATCCAACTGGGAGGTTGGCTCATCAAGCACTATTATCTCAGGTTTCATTGCAATAATCCCGGCTATAGCCATCCTTTGCATCTGACCTCCCGAAAGGTCAAAAGGATTTCTGTCTTTAAACTTGTAAATGTCTAAAAGTGACAGCGCATAATCTATTCTTTCTATCATTTCGGATCTTTCTAATCCCATGTTTTCAAGTCCGAATGCAATTTCTTCATATACGGTTAACTTTGACCCAGTAACCTGTGTAAATGGGTTTTGAAATACCATCCCAACCTTCAGAGCAATATCGCTTATTTCGCTTTTCAAAACTTCCATTCCATCAATCAGGACTTTTCCACCATATGCTCCACCATAAAAATGCGGTACCAGCCCGACTAGTGACTGACAAAGTGTAGATTTGCCTGCAAGGTTTTCCCCTATTATACCTATAAATTCCCCTTCGTTAACTTCAAATGATATGTCATTAAGCGCAAGCTCTTCGGTAAGCGGATACCTATATTTTAAATTTTCTACAACTATTTTATTCATGATAATATCCTCCAGAGTATCGTTAAGATTAAAAGCAGGGTCAATGTCCATTGTAACACCCTGGAATATGGTGACTTAAACTCCTCATTCAAAAATGACTTTTCCCTTTTTGAATTGAATCCCCTTACTTCAAGTGCCATAGCTCTTTCTCTTGTGGCTACCAATGAATTCATAACTACCGGCCCTATGAGAGGGAAAAAAGCTTTTATTCTTGTAGAGAGTTTGCCTTCTGTTTCAAGCCCTCGAGACCTCTGCGCATCGGTAATGGTGCTCATTGTTGCAGTCATCTCTGGTATGATTTGGAGGACTGAATCCAGTACATATCCTATTTTTGGTGATAATCCTTTTCTGACCAGGGATTCTATGAGGTCTGAAGGTTTTGTCGTCAATACAAGTATTGAGAATGCAAACAATATGTTAAACACCCTCATGCATATTACAAGGGCATAGCTTAAACCTTCCTTATAAAATGTAAGGGGTCCGATGCTAAACATGGGGGTCTTGTTATCAAGCTTAAACAGCCCCTGAATTATTACAACTGTCACAAGTATAATTGCGCTGAAGCTAATAATAGGCAATACCTTTTTTATGATTTTGCCGAACAATATTATTAAAAGACTGACTGCAAGGCATATATAGCTCACAATCTGAGCAGGAGCTACAATAGGAATAATAATGGCAACAGCAATATAAAAGAGCTTTGTTATAGGATCAATTTTATATATGAATGTTTTTCCAGGAACATACAGGCTTATAGATTTCAATACTTTTCACCATCCTTAATGAAACGAATGCGGCTTATTATGGAGCTTAGCCATATTCTTGGTCAATGAGACACATAATTTCTTAGTCGTTTTAAAAGAAATCATGTGTCTCATCTTATTTTAATATTTTAAATTGTGAAGCCTGTTACTAAAGAGCTTCTATTTTGTCAGTGTTATTATAAAGTACTGTGAGTTTTTGCGGAAGCCCCTTAAATATACCATAGCTTATGATTAGAACAGCTATTTTATCTGGAAGATCGACTACAATTTCATCAAGGAAAGATGCAATCCATACTGGGAATTTGTTTGCAGTTAATATCCCGTATAAAGCATCACCCCAGATGTTTCCTGTCTGCCCTCCCCAGAAACCTATGTTAATAGGAGTTGATACGATTGCTGCTACTAGAGCTACTATAATGCCAGCGAGTATGACCTTGCCAAAGTTTTTAATCCAACCTGACTTTGCCATAAGACCGACAACTATGCCTATTGCTATACTTGTGAGAGCATAAATGAAGGATATTGGGTCAGCCGTAAGACCATAGATTACATTGTTGACGGCTCCGCAGATGGCTCCGATTATAGGACCTGCTAACATAGCGGAAAGAATTGTGCCGATTGAATCAAGCCATAGAGGCAGCTTTAAAACCTGCGCAATTAATTTGCCAATATAGTTGATGCCGACAGCTGCTGGAATAAGTACTAATGATGCCGTGTTGAATTTTACAGACCATAAATCTTTTTTACTACTCATTATAATTCCTCCTTATTTATTTAATATTGGGTATGATATTAATCTCCCCAGTATTACCCAACCTCACGTACAATTGCTTCAAGGGCCGTTATGATTTCCCTTTCTTCGCCTAAAGCTGCACTGTCTTCACCATTGGCATATTTATTTATACCATTTTCAAGGCTGCTTTCATATTCAACAACAGTGTTGAGTATTGAAGCAGTTTTAATTCCCCTGAGTCTGCCTATTACAAACAGGGGTGCACTCTCCATATCAGCCGCCAAAACTCCTCTTTCAGACCAAAACCTATCTATATCATCTTCAGCATCTGTATAAAAGCTGTCATGGCTTCTTATTATTCCACAATGATGAGCAAATCCAAGGTTTTTGGCGCTCTCTATAATATTTGCAAGGAGAAAATTGTCCGGGACAGCGGGATAACCCTTTTCCACATAAGTCTTTGATGTGCCTTCATCCCTTACTGCACCCGTTGCTATTATAAGATCTCCAAGTTTTATGTTCCTTTTAAGTGCGCCGCAGCTTCCAATCCTAATCATTGCTTTGACGCCGACTTTTTTTAATTCCTCCACTGCTATACCCATTGAAGGGCCTCCAATGCCGGTAGAAGTTACAAGCACCTTTACTCCTTTATAAAAACCCGAAACAGTTTTAAACTCCCTGTTATATGCTACATCCTTGGTATCTTTAAGGAATCTTCTTACTCTTTCAACCCTCATAGGATCACCTGGAAGTATTGCATAATCTGCTCCATCATCTATTCCAAATCTTATATGCGGCTGAATCTCACTCATTATATTTTACCTTCCTTTCAACATAAGTTTTTTTGCTTCTTACTTGTTTATTCGCACCTGCTTTTTTCCTCTTCCTTTTTTAGTTCGTCTATATCTTTTATAATTATATATGTACTATTTACATCAATTATATCTTTCTCTTTTAAATACTGCAGTATCCGGTTTATACTCCTTTGAGTAACAGCAAATTTTTCGCTCAATTGTTCTTTTTCTATATTTACTATAACCTGATTCTCACATTTTGTTTTTCCATTCCCGGAATTTATTAAATATTTACATACTCTCTGTTTTAGAGAATGCAGTGTATCCTCCCCAGCTTTTTGTGACAGCCTGTAAAACTGGCTGCAAAGTGTTTGCAACATATAACTGTTGATATTTTTGTCCATTTCAATCCATTTTAAGAAATATTCCCGCCTTAATACGAGAAGTCTTATTTGAGTCAAGGCTTGTACAGAACAAATGTAAGGTTTCTCCTCAAATATCTCGAGTTCACCTATATAATTTCCTTTTGAGTAAACTGCCTGGGAGTATTTTTTACCATTTTCAGCCGTTATGTATATGTCTGCGAGGCCGCTTACAATTATATAGAAATAGTCATATATTTCCCCTTGACGACACACTACTGTTTCCTCAGGATAATCCTCAATTTCCCATTGCTTTAATATCTCATAAGGGCAATTCTTTAGTATATTGAATATTTCAGTATCGTTTTCCATGATATTAACAATATTGTGTATATTCATAATATTCTACTCCTTGTTATAATAATCCTTTTACTAAATATTATAAAGGACATATGTCCTGAAATAGTTCCTGCTTAATATTACATTTTGCATTTCTGTGTCAATTTTAAGAAAAATGTCCGCAATATGATTATACCGGCGTATAATATTAGTCTGTTATAAATCAAGCACTTTTTGCGTTATCGGATGAGTATAATCGTCAATTATTAAAGATATGTAATATTCTATTTACTTAAATTAATTTTACCATAAACTATGGAATAAATAAAATTGTTGGTGATTTAAGGTAGTAATTAGGTGATTTTACAGGGTATATGCTGTAAAATAAATGTGCGTGGTGTACATTGGTAAGATTTCAAATCTAAAATATAAAAGCAACTGATGGTTGACAAGATTCCAAGTGCAGCTGGTGGTAATGCAACTGCGTTTTTTGGTATTATGACACTATCAAAGAAAGGAGAGTCGATTATGAATATTGCAGACAGAATCCAAAATCTAAGAAAAACAAAAGGTATTTCCCAAGAAGAACTTGCAGACAAGGTTGGGGTAACTCGACAAGCTGTTTCAAAATGGGAAAGCGAACAAAGTACCCCCGATATTGAGAAAATCATTATAATGAGTGATTATTTTGAAGTGACCACAGACTACCTTTTAAAAGGAATTGAACCAAAGACAGAAGAAACAAAGAAAAAGCCAGATACAGGGATTTTTTCAATTGTTGGCACAGCATTAAACTTTATAGGATTGATGGTGGCAATTATGATATGGCATGAGAAACGGGTAGATTCTTCTGTGGCGGTTGGACTTATAATTATGGCTATGGGGTGCATGAGTTTTGCACTCGGACAGATAATGGGTGCTGGCGAAACAAGGGTAAAAGCAAAGGAATACTTTTGGCGGATTAATTTGTGGATATTAGTATTTATTCCTTTATCGCTTTGCTTCAATAAGTTGGATGGTTTCTTTGGGGGATATGTAGGTT
This sequence comes from Clostridiaceae bacterium UBA5444, assembly GCA_002426575.1. GTDB lineage: Bacteria > Bacillota > Clostridia > Clostridiales > Oxobacteraceae > UBA5444. Next base: position 8,138 of record DIRE01000025.1, read on the forward strand.
TAACTGCTCCCTATCCATTGTTGGGAAATTCGCTCATCACATATGGATTATGCTGGCTGGTGTACTTCGGAATTTGTATTGCGGGAGATCTAATCCTTATAAAGAGGGGAAAAGTATTATGAAAAGATTTTTAGATACAATCAGAAAGCCAGCTTCCAGTCCGGTATCCAAAAAAATTCTATATTCTGTTTTAGTATTAATAGCAGGAATTGCACTTGGCACTATGGCAAAGATACTGGACGAAACCCCCTCAAATTTATTGCCCCCTTTTCTTGAAATGTTGGATTTGAGGAATTTCTTTTCCCGTATGGGATTTTGGCTGTTCAGCGGCGTTTGCATTCGGGTTTTGGTATCTCGACATCCGCTACATGCTGGAACTGCTGCTATGGTTTTTGACGTTTGCTGTTTTGTATAAGACACCAAAGCAAATTTTGGCGGTTTCAGGAGCAGGAATTCTGCTGTTTTTCATAACGTCACCATTAAACTTGTTTTGGGGAATGTTATAAAATGATGATTCACTTAAAATAATTTCTGCGCGCTGGAATTAGAAAGGTAGGATTTAGAATGAACAATCATACAAAAATGATAATCATTAGTATTCTAATGCTAATGTATCTAAGTTTAATAGTTGGATGCGAAGAAAAACAAAGTCGAGATCAGAAAGTTAACGCCTCAAAACTGCCACAGCAACAGATAGAAGATAAAGAAGCAATCTATTCTGCTGAGTTGGAAAGCATTACAAGCAGTGCAAAGATTTCAATAACTAATGATGCACCTTGTCAAACTTGGTTTGTCCCCAAAACTCAATAAGCCACTTTATCAGAAGTAATATCTTGGTTGCAGCAAGCCAAACTATATAAAGGTGAAATACCTAAACCCAAAAATCTTGGTGAAAGTGAAGTTGTATTCAACGCATATATTGGACCCTCTATTCTAAATATATTTACATCGGATAACCATGAAATAACAATAAAGCCTGCATTTTATATTGATAAAGATAATGAGGACCTTTATAGTGCTCACTATATTGCCAATGTACTTGAATTTAACTATGATGGGGAAAAAACTTATATTGAATATGATAAATTATACGATTGGCTGAGAAATGACAAATGGATAACAGAATTTAAACAAATGTAGGAGCTTCTCTTTCTAAAATGAAATATATATGCAATATAATTAAAATGCGCATTAAGAAAGGTTATATAAATTTGCAAGGGGGAGATTGTTTGCCAAAGCATGATTTTGGAATAATAGATTTCTTTAAGGAAAACAAATGGTATAGCGATTAT
>DIRE01000025.1:9615-19120 GCA_002426575.1 Clostridiaceae bacterium UBA5444
CCTGAAAAATACAATTGTATTTCAATTAATGATGATTTAATAGAAGAATTAATTATAAAGTATAATAAGGAGCTAATGGCAATAAAAACATACTTTCAGGCTACAACTCAGCCAGGAAATGGATTAGATTATTATGGGGTAACCCTCATCCCGCCAGAATCCCTTAAACAATTTAGAGATATTCTAATAAAGGCAAACAGCTATTATCAATCGCAGGAACTTCAATTGCTTATTGAAAAGATATCTACTGCAATTAGTGAAAATAAGTACTTAATTCACTATGGTATATAGCGTTTTGTACCTAAAGACTTTCCAAAGCAAGTAATCCAATTGGAATTTGAGGATTTATTTTACTTTAAAAGGTAGCAAATTGTAAAAAGGTAGGTGCTTTTATAGGATATATTGTGTAAAATAAAGGTATATGGCATGGATTAATAGAATTGCGTAGCGTAAAAATTATTTATAAATCATGCATTTGGAAAGGTGGTATGACATGGATATACCTATTGATGTTACAAAAGCGACTTTAGAAACTGATAGGCTGGTTTTGCGGGCTTGGCAGGAAACGGATGTAAACGACTTCTACGAATATGCGTCAGTCGAGGGCGTTGGTGAAATGGCAGGCTGGAAACACCATGACTCAATTGATGTTTCCAAGAAAATATTGCAGTCATTCATTGCAGAAAAGAATGTTTTTGCAATTATGAATAAGGGAGATAATAAAGTTATTGGTTCGTTAGGATTGCATAGGTCATGGGCTAATGACGAAAATAAATATGCCCATCTTAAGGTTAAAGAAATTGGCTATGTTTTATCTAAAGCTTATTGGGGAAAAGGATTGATGCCTGAGGCGGTTACCGCTGTGATTAGATTTTGCTTTGATGAATGCAATTTAGATGCATTGACCGTAGGCCACTTTTCATCTAACAACCAGTCCAAAAGAGTTATAGAGAAATGCGGATTCACATTTGTAAAGCAAAGCGAGTATTATTCTAAACAACTGCAATTAACCTTTGACGATATGAAATATATATTATTAAATAAAGCCAATTTGTAAGCCATTATTATAAGCATAATCTACAATAAACTTATTATACAATTTTTATATAGTACGAAAATAAAATAAGAACTTATTGCTGGAGGTGACCTATGATATGAAGAAAGTACTAATTACAGGTGCAAATCAAGGGATTGGTTACTATATGGTTAAGCAGCTACTAAAAGACGGATGTCAAGTATCTGTTCTGGATTTGGAGACTGATAATCTGGAAGATATGATGAATGATTATAAGGATAGAATTTTGCCTATTAGATGTAATGTTAAGGATGAAACTGCAATGATGAATGCTGTAAAGACGAGTATAGAGAGATTTGGTGGTATAGATATTGCAATACACAATGCATGTAGATGTACTTTTGAATCAATGGAAGAAACAGACTATTCTACCTATAAAGATGTTTTTGATGTTAATTATTTCGGAGCATTAAGACTGACGAAAGCTGTTATTCCTTATATGAAAAAGCAGGGTAAAGGTAAAATTATTTTTACAAGTTCTGGAGTTGGAATTATGGGATTTGTAAATATCAGTCCATATGCATCAAGCAAGAGCGCTATTGAGTCTTTTGCTAAATGTATGAATATTGAATATCAGGATAAAGGGATTACATTTCATATATTCCATCCACCTCTTACCCGAACAAAGTCAGCTTCTGGGCTACCTGTACCAAAAGAGTTTATGGCTGATCCTATTACAGTAGGAATGGGTCTTGCAAAAAATATTGATAAAAATAGGTTTATCATTTGCCACAGTTTAGGTCAGAAAGTCCAAACATTGATGTGCTATCAATTTCCTGTTAAAATGGGAAGGTTTTTAAGTAAAATGACAGCAAATTATAAAAAAGAATTAGTTAATAAAAGCAATTCTAATTAATATAAATTTTATAGAGGTGGTATAATGCGAACTGATATTATAGATTATTTGAAAAATGAAATGTATTTAAAATGTCAAAAGCCTGAAAATAAATTTGGTATAGGATGTTATTATCATATTGAGGCAGTTGCTAAAAATGCGGAACTGCTTGCAGATAAATATGGTGCAGAGTTGTAATGCTATTGAGCCTCGAAATTTTGTATATCAGAGGGCTGACGTTTTAACTGGTGCGAAAGGAGACATCATATAGTATACTTTAAAATGTGAGGTGAAGAAATCGTGACAGACAAAAAAATCATAGTACAATTTACGATGCTGACATTTTGCATAGCCTATCTTGTGTCAGGTGCTTTGATTGCTCTTGGGCAATTCGGATATTCAGTTCACAACTGGGTTCACTCATTACAGCAATTCGGGATGAATATTCCTTTTGCAATCTATATTTTGTCGCCCGCTATTGCTTCATATATCGTTCTGAAGAAAAATAGCAAAATAGCAGGCTTTAAGGAATGGTTGAAAACTGTTTTTTACGCCAAAAATAACATATATCTCTATTTGTTTGTTGTTGCAGGGCTTGCACTATATTTTTTGATACATATTGCAGTTTCAGGCTGCACGGAAATGGTGCTTCCATTTTATACGTTCTTTCTTTCCCTGCCTGGTGGTCTTATTATCGGTGGCTTGGAGGAAGCTGGCTGGATGTACGTATTGCAGCCTGAGCTTGACAAAAAATATGGCTTTGTTTTATCTTCTATTCTTGCTGGAATCATTTGGATCTTATGGCATATTCCTCTCTTCTTCATTCCGGGGACGAATCACGGGGAGGGACTCATTAATTTTTGGATGTTTGCAGTTCAACTCATGGCATTTCGATTCTTCAACGGGGCAATTTACAGAATATCAGGAAAAGGCTGTGTCTTTATGTGCGTATTATTCCACACCATGTTCAATGCGGTATCCCCCATCTTTGGCACCATGACTATGACTTGGGCGGGAACAATTTTCGCAAATGCTGTGGTTGTTTTTGTTTCAATTGTAACCGTTGTGATATACGACAAAAAGAACAGGCGAATATGCGGTTAAGGCGATAAATCCACAGATAATGCTTCGCCCTGAGGCAATGCAGTATGGGCAGAATTATTGAGCAAAAATATTGATAAAGCTAAGTTTATAGCTTTTATCGATGCGTATAGAAGTAACTATGGCAAATTACATGCAGATTGGAAAGCAGTCTTGGAAAAAGGTTATTCAGCCAATTTAGATTGGCTGGAATATAGTTTAAAAAGATCATTGAGGATTGAATGTAACGATGAAGCAGAACAGCAAATGGGAACAGAACATGTAATAGGAACAATAAATGCTTTACGGAACTATTCAAATACCGTTGAAGTAATTGAAGAATGGCTATTTGATTATCTGAAAAATGTATATGAGAATAAAACACTGTAGGCTATTTCACATTCTTTATAAAATAATATAAGTTATTAGGTGTGCAGTGGTATTATTATACGAACTAATAGTTATTAATATAAAACTTATCAAATAGATAAACAGGAATAGAATGAAATTAATGATTTAGAAAAGGTGCTAATCTTATGAGGATGGAGCACTTTTTTTGCTATTGACTTCTATATCAAGGCCAAGAAATTTTACCTTAATTTTTAGAGGAGAAACGTAGAAACTATTAATTTTAAGCACTTTGCATGATATACTTATTTTATCACGTTTAGCGATGATTTTAGGAATAGGATTATAACGGAAGTAGGGGTAAATAATGAAGCTTTATGGTAAATATCTTAGAAAATATAAAGTACCGTTTTTAATAGCGATTTTGTGTGTGGCGATGGAGGCAGTTTGCGACTTGCTCGGACCTACGCTGATGTCACATATAGTAAACAGCGGAATTGAAAAGGGATCTCTGACAGAGGTTTATTACTGGGGGATAAGGATGCTCATTGTAACACTCATAGGTGCTTGCTTTGCCATTACGCGAAATAATCTGGCAAGCCATGTTTCTCAAAGAATGGGTGCGGACTTGAGGGCAGACTTATTTGAGAAAATTATGTCCTTTTCGGAAGTAAGTGCGGATAAAATTGAAAGTGGTTCACTCATAACCAGAATGACAAATGATACTTCTCAAATTGTACACTTTGTAAATGGAATGATGCGTATTTTCCTTAAGGCTCCTATTACCTGTATCGGCAGTATTATACTGGCAAGCATGCTAAACATTCGGCTCAGTCTCATTATCTATGGAGTGGTAGCTGTTGTTACCATATTAATTTATATTAGTATGAAAGCCAGTTATCCAAGATTCTATAAGCTGCAAAAGGCCATGGATCAGGTTAATTCAAAGGTACAGGAATATTTAATGGGTGTTCGGCTTGTCAAAGTATTTGGTACTTTTGAAAAGGAGACGAATAAATTTGAAGAGGCTAACTCAAACTTAATGCAGAAAGTGATATCCTCTCAAATGGTAATTACACTTATCTCTCCTTTCTTAACACTGGTTGTCGGAATCGGAACAGCTGTTGTGATTTATATTGGAAGCAGGCTATTTACGATGAATCTGGCTAATACTGGAGATATTACGGCTTTTATAATCTATATGGCACAGATACTTTCTTCCCTGCTTATGATAACGAATGTATTTACCATGTTCGTTCGTACCAAAGCTTCTACGGCTCGAATTAATGAAGTATTTGACTGTGAAGAAGATTGTTTAAGAAGTAATAAAGGTAGAAAGTTGAGCGGAAAAATCACCTTTGAAAATGTCACCTTTGCTTATCCAAGCGGCAGTGGGGTTCCGGCAATCAATGATCTTTCTTTCTCCATAAACAGTGGAGAGAGCCTTGCAATTATTGGCCCGACTGGGAGCGGTAAATCTACGATTACATGGCTGCTGCTTCGCTTTTATGATGTGGATAGTGGGAAAATAATTCTGGATGATTACGATATAAAAACTCTTGGCGCAGATGAGATCCGAAGTAATGTAGCTATAGTTCCCCAAAACCCAATGCTATTTTCAGGATCAGTAGCTGAAAATCTTAGATGGGGTGATAAACATGCCAACATCGATGAGCTGCAGAAGACAGCTGAAAAAGCACATGCAGACTTTATCATGCAGATGCCTAATGGTTATGATAGTCTTCTTGGAAGCGGCGGAGTTAATTTGTCAGGAGGACAGAAGCAGCGCATTTCAATTGCTCGGGGCATACTGAAAAAAGCCCCTATACTTATTTTAGATGATGCAACGAGTGCGCTAGATGCTATTACCGAGGCAAAGGTGAGAGAAAATCTTAAAAGTAAGGATTTTAATCAAACAGTAATTATGATAACACAGCGCTGCGGAACGGCTATGTCGGCGGATAAAATACTGGTTATGGATAGTGGCAGGAAAGTGGGATTTGGTACACACGAAGAATTAATGGAGTCCTGTGAAGTCTACCAGGATATCTATCATACGCAGATTGAAAGCGGGAGGGAGGCATAAAGTATGACAGAAAAATTCAATCAACAGCAGCCCAAAATGCCGACCATGGGGCATCGTCCGGGAGGCGGAAGGGGTCGTTTTGCCCCAACTGAAAAACCTAAAAATGCAAAAGGAACATTGATTCGGATTGTTAAAGCCTATATGAGATGGGCTAAGATTATACTCGTGGCAATTTTTCTAACAGCCATTTCTTCCTTGATATCAGTAGCGATTCCATATTATGTGGGTAAGACATTCAATACTTTCAATATCACGGATAGGACTGTAGATTCAAGCAGCCTGGTTTCACTTCTGATTATCATATTAAGTTTATATCTAGCCAACTGGTTGCTTAATTTAATAAATGGTGTAATTATGCTGAAAACTTCCCAAAAGTTGGTTTCTACGCTTCGTACTGAATTTTTTGGAAAAATGCAGAAACTTCCTCTTGAGTTTTATGATACACAGTCTCATGGGGATATAATGAGCAGAATTACAAATGATGTGGATAATATTAGCTCTACCATAGCACAGACAACGACACAGCTGACCTCTAGCATCATAACGCTTGTAGGCTCTTTAATTGTAATGATTAGTTTGAATCTGCCGCTTACATTTACAGTTTTGCTATGTGTACCGCTGGTTGCCTTATTAACAAAAACGATTGCATCCAAAAGTCGTGCTTACTTTTTGACACAGCAGAGAAGTCTTGGGGAACTTAACGGTGTCATTGAAGAGAATATTCTTGGCTTAAAAATGGTGAAAGCTTTTGACAAACAAGAGGATGTCGTCCAGCAGTTCAAAGAAATTAATGAGCGTTTATGTGAAAGCAGTAATAAAGCTCAGGTTTGGTCTGGTTATATGATGCCGCTTATGAATGTCATAAATAACTTCGCATTTGCTGTTGTTGCGATCTTAGGCGGTATATTATCGGTAAACTATGGCTTGAAAGTAGGAACAGTTGTGAGCTTTTTAACTTATTCAAAGCAATTTACACAGCCACTCAATTCGATTGCAGGAATGTTTAATACTATACAATCTGCACTGGCTGGAGCCGAGAGAGTTTTCGAAATATTAGATTATGAGGAAGAAGCCAAAGATAATATAGACGCCATAGAAATACAACATCCAATGGGAGAGGTTTCCTTTCATAATGTATGTTTTTCTTATGATAAGACAAAACCAGTTCTTAAGAACGTAAGTTTTCATGTAAACCCGGGTGAGGTGGTTGCATTAGTCGGAGAAACTGGTGCTGGTAAAACGACGATTGTCAATCTGTTAACCAGGCTTTATGATTCGGGCAGTGGTGAGATTATGATTGACAATATACCCATAACCCATATCAAACGAGACAGCCTGAGGAAGTGCTTTTCCGTTGTGCTTCAGGATACCAGCCTGTTTAGTGGAACGATCATGGACAATATACGTTACTCTCAGGATGATGCAACAGAAGAAGAAGTGGTCAAAGCGGCGAAGATTGCCCATGCCCATGACTTTATATCCAAACTTCCGAAAGGTTATGCTACAAATGTCTCAGCGGCAACCGATAATTTAAGCCATGGACAGAGACAGCTTATATCCATTGCAAGAGCAGTTCTTTGTGACAGCCCGATTTTAATACTTGATGAAGCAACAAGCAGCGTCGATACAAAGACTGAGAAAGAGATACAGAAGGCTTTGGTCAGTCTCATGCAGAACCGAACAAGCTTTTTGATAGCCCATCGTCTTTCAACAATCCGCGATGCGGATCACATTATGGTGATTGGTGATGGACAGATACTCGAAAGCGGAAATCACCAAAGCTTGATGAATGAGAAAGGCCGTTATTATGAAATGGTTATAAGTCAGATGGGAAAGAGGGGAGCACGATGAGTTTTTCAAAGCCGCTTTTACGCAGAACCAATAAAATGAGTAGGCTATATAAGTTTTTATTTTCTTATATATTGCTTGTCATAATTATATTAACTTTTTTGGCTGTTTCTGTTAACATGATTTTTGTTAGGGCTATGAAAAGGGAAGTTGAAGAGAACAATATAGAATCTCTTACTAGAGTTAAAGATTTATTAGACAAGCAATTTAAGACTTTAGAATGTACCACTGTAAATATAGAGAGAAACAAAAATCTAAGACCAATATTTATGGAAAGCGGTGTACTAAATTCCCAAAATGCTATAGACGAACTAATTAAATATAAGGTTTCTAACAGTTTTGTGTCTGATATAATATTTTATTTTAAAACTCCACAAGATAAGGTAATGTATACAACCAGTGGTAAATTTGAACCTGATTTATCTTTTAATTATTTATATAAATATGAAAATTTTAATATAGATGATTTAGACAAAATAAAAAAAACCACAATAAGGCCAGTAGAAAAGGTGTTAGTAAATAAAACAAATTATTCATATTTAAGCACTTATATAAAACCACTGCCTAAGGATGCTTTAAATACTGAAATGTATATACTATATATTATTAATGAAGATAGCATAGAAAGCCTTATTAATAAGGACATAAGCAGTTATAAAGGATATGTTTATATTGTAGATGAGAACGATAACCTGTTTTTTAGTACTTCAAAAGATGTAGAGAATGGCAATGATTATGACTTCTTTAAGAAACTAAATATAAAGGACATTCATAATAATATAAATAACATAAATATAGAAAATAAAAGTTATTCCGTGGTTAAAGTAACTTCTTCATATAATAACTGGTCCTATGTTATAGCAATGGATACAAAAGAATTTTGGACTAAGGTTAATTTATCAAATACTATTTTTATTGTTTGTATACTATTTATATTTGTAATAGGGGTATTATTAGCATTAGTATTTTCAGCTAATAGTTATAAACCAATCAGGGTACTTCTTAATCAGATAGGTTCTAATAAAGATGATAAACTAAATGGTACAAAAGATGAGTTTAACTATATTTCTAATACCTTTGAAACTGTGAAAAATGAGAATAAAGAGCTAGAAGATCAATTAGTAAGTAAATCAATTATTTTAAGAGAAAATGCTATTACTAAGCTTCTTAATACAAAAATAAGCAGCAATGAAGAATCTAAAGTTTTACTTTTAAATTCTGAATTAGAATTTAAATACCGTTTATTCATAGTTATGCTTTTTTCTTTTAATGAAACCAATAATTTTGAATGTAAAGATGACTTAGCCAAGCATATGATGAAGTTTGTTCTTTTAAATGTATTAAACGAATTAATTAATTTTGATGGTCAAGCATATGTTGTAGATATGGCAAATGGTGACCAGTCAGCTGCTATCATAAATATGAAGGAGAAAATCGGTGATTTACAGTATGTTAATAAGTTATCTCTTCAGATTAAGGAGTTTTTAAATAACTATTTTAAAATTGATGTGAAGATTGATGTTGGAAATATATATAATGATGTGATTTATATAAATAAATCTTTTAAAGAAGCTAAAATAGCAGGCTGCTATAGTATGGTTAATAATAAGAGCAGTATAAATTTTTATAATGAAATAAATTTTGAGAAGAATAAACAATATAAATATCCTATTGATCAAGAAAGAGAGCTATTAATATCTATAAAGCAGGGGAAGATAGATAAGGTTGAGGAAGAAATAAACGAAATCACAAAACAAGTAAATTGCAATAAATTTTCCATTGAGCAAATAAAACTGATCAATTTGGGCGTAATTGGATCAATTCTTAAACTGTTTAATGAGTTTAACTTTAGTGAATCAGATTATTTCTACATGGAATTGGAAGAAATACTTATTCAATACAATGATAACGTAAATGTTTTAAAAGAAAAGGTTTTAAAGATTTTGAAAGAAATGTGTATTTATATTCAGAAAAATAAGGAAAGTAAGAACTTTGATTTAATAAACAGTATAGAAACTTTTATAGAAGATAATTATAGTGATAATAATTTATCCCTTGCTCAAATAGCCGATGAGTTTAAAATAACATCAAGCTATTTAAGTAGATACTTTAAAGATCAAACAGGATATACTGTACTACAATATATTGATACCATTAGAATGAATGAGGCAAAGAAGTATTTAAAAGAAACGGAATTAAATTTAAATGATATTATAAAAAGAGTAGGCTATGT
>DIRE01000015.1 GCA_002426575.1 Clostridiaceae bacterium UBA5444
ATTTGTATATAAATGTTGATAAACCCCTGCATCACTAAATTTCTTTATAGCCGGATAGTACTTTTCAATTTCCATGAATGGCTCTAAATAAACATAGGCAATGCCAGTTGGTTTCTGTTGTATGGAAAGGAGTAAATCAATATCCTTATCATAAAACCTTGTACCACCTATTTCCCACATGCCTTCACCAATGGGAGGAATATCATCTAATTCTCCATAATTATAACAAAACTTACACTCTATGTTACATTTGTTTGTTTTCCTAATTGCAGTCAAACCGTTTCCCATTAGACAAGACCTACATCCCCTAGGAAATTTGCTTTCATCTCCCACAAAAAAAGTTTTATTATTCAAGGTTTTCAAGCCTTTAATTTCCGACATTAATATATCATTTCTATGATCGATTACTGCCTCAATTTGTGCAAATGTAGCGTAAACTATTTCTTGTTGTTTTATCATAAGTTCCTCATCTTCTGGCAATATTGAGAAGAATTCAAACCATGCCAACGCATCTTTCTTTGAAATTTTCATAAATTATTTATCCCCCTGCTTAATCTTCTTAATCCTCTTAATCTTCTTAATCTTCTTAAAGATCTAATTCAAATTTTCTTGCAATGTTTTTCACTAAATACATTATACTCTATACTCCAATAGGGAACAATCATTCCTACAAGCAGGACAAAATCATGAATCCATTCCTTGCCAAAGCCCGCTCCACCCTATACTAAAAAAAAGAGGACGATAAGCATTAAAACTCACCGTCCCCAACTTATAAATGTTTTTCATCAATAGAGGGTTTTCCATAACACATTTTGGCTTCCAATTACTTCTATAAGTTTTCTTTTAATAATCTTTCTACTGCTTTAACAGCTTCATTTTCCTCTTTTCCTTCAAAAGTCACGACAATCGTATCGTTTTGTTTAATATTGAGGCCCATTAATGCAAAAATGTCTTTTCCATCGATTACTTTTTTACCTTTTTCAATAATTACATTGCAGTGAAATTTATTAAACTCATTAACTAGCAATGATGCAGGTGCAGCATGAATTCCTTGCGGATTTACAACTTCATATTGGAACTTTTTCAAGCCCTCTCTCCTCCTATCAATTATTATCAAGGAATCGATTCAAAGTAATAAACAATTATTTCCACCAATAAATAAATATTTTAATAATTAATAAAGCCAAAGAAGTATTCAGGTTTCAATAAATCTAATAAAATTAATTCCGCTTCTGGTATTCTTCCCACAAAGTTTCTTTCGCCATCATTGAGTATATCTTTTGTTACAATTTCCAATTCTCCTCTATAATGTGATAGATTGTCATTGACTATTACTACATCGCCCTTATGAAATGACTCTTCAGAATAATTTCGGTGTGGAATTTTTTTGTTTTTGTAATCTGCTCGTGGTACGCTGCTGCGAATAATATAATCAGATGCGTCTCCTCTTCCAAAATGGGGATAATTATATATTATATTTTTCTCTTCTTCTGTAATATCCTCTGCCAATTCAATATTGAATGTAATCCGTGTTTTGTCAACTTTAGATATTGATTTTAATTCTTCTTCCGTAGCATATGCATTTCCAATTAAAATATCATCAATCTTATTAGTGGCAAGAAGATGTCTTACTTGTAAATTTATAGGCAGCCCTCTATGCATTTCGCAGGTAGGCAGGCCCTTGTACACCGGCCAAGGCCCAAAGGTATTTTTATTATTGCTGGAAACAAATGCTGTAACTGGAAGTCCCAAAGCTTTATATTTATTTGTAAACTCCATAAACTTATTCCAGCCAAGTCCAGTATATTTCTGTGGATAAAAGTTATGACAAACAATCATGTTGTGAGTATTAGCGCCCCTTTCAATCATTAAATCCAAAGCCGTATTGGAACTTCCATTAAACTCAATAGGAATACCGTATGGATTATGAGTAATTGCTATATCTTCCATATCACTAAAGTGACCATCAAGACGTATAATATCTACCTTCATATCAAAAAACGGTTTTAAATCATTTGGAGAAGCCCCAAGATGCAAAAAAACGCTAGGATTTGTATCTACACCCACTATAAATCCAAGTTCATGGGCTTGTTCCATAAATTTAGTAAATTTCTTAATTATAACTTCTTTTGGCTTATCCACAGATAGCAGGCAGGTAAAAATTCGAGTAAAGCCATATTTTGCTGCCAATTTCATATAAGCATAATCTTTCTCCTCTGTTGAATGTTCTGGATAAATAGAGATACCCATTCTATGCATTTCAATACACCAGCCTTTCAGATTTTAAACTTCATGAACAAATAGCAGAAACTCGATTGAGTCTGCTATTTGTCAAATTTTATAAATAGTACTACATAATTTAAAAACAATATTGTTTAATATCTCCAGCGCTATCAGCATTATCAGCTAGTAACTTTGCAGCCTTGCATAAATTACTCAACGTACTATTTAAACCAACATCTCCCTTTTTAGGGCACTTTACTATATATATTCGATCTTTGTACTTCTCTATTATCTCTTGATTTTCAGCAGACATGGATGCAATTGCAGGCACATCTGTTGAAAGACTTATGCTATCTGTAATCTCTGCACACATTTGGGCATAATCCTTATAGTTAAAAGCAGGTCCACAAATTACCACATCAGGATGCAGCTTTTGCACCTTTTCGCAAAGTTTTTTGCTTACTGTTTCTTTATCTCTTAAATAAGTTTCAGTACCACAATATAAGCAGGCTACAACCTTTGCGTTAATATCTTTTAGATAAGGTTCCATCATTATGCTAGGCCCTATAGGAACATTCTTTCCACCTAGGGCTAACATTTTATCATCTTTAGTGCCCATTCCAGATTGAATTTGATCATAAATTGCTATTATCTTAATCATAAATAATTCTCCTAAGTTTTAAAATGTTAAATCATCTAAAGAAACATCCTCATCATTTCCATCTGCTTCAACTTCTGCTTCATCTTTTAAGTATTGCTTATCTATTGTTTTAATGAACGGATAATATATAACTACACCAAGAGCAATTAAAAATACCTGAAGCAATGCTCCCTGCCATCCGGATGATAGAAAACCTGAAATGATAGGTGGTGTTGTCCATGGCATAATAACTCCATTACAAATTGGAACAAGTCCAATATTCATTGTAATCCAGGATATCAAAATATTAACCATTGGAGTAAGTATAAATGGGATAGCTATTATGGGATTTAGTACAATTGGTAACCCAAAAATAATTGGTTCATTTATATTAAATATACCAGGTACAATAGATATTTTACCCAATTCCTTTATTCGTTTTGATCTGCAGAAGAAAAACATAGCAATTAGCAATGAAAGTGTAGATCCTGCTCCTCCAAATGTAGCGAATAAATCCTGAAACTGAGTGTTTATAATATGAGGTAATGGTTGCCCAACCTCTAATGCTCTTAAATTCTCTGCAGATAATGCATAAAGTATAGGTCTAAAAACTGAGTCTGTTATGTTTGTTCCATGAATTCCAAAGAACCACAGTATATGAGCAAACAAGTAAACCCCTAACATTGTTCCAAGGGAATCTCCTACTGACTGTAGAGGTACCTGTAATATCTTGTAAATAAATTCGAAAGCATTTCCCCAAGGTGTGAATGAAAAAATAAGTCGTATAATGAAGAATACGATGATTACCCCGGTAATTGGAAACAATGCTGCAAATGATTGCCCGACTGTTGGGGGAACACCACTTGGCATTTTGATTGTCCATCCCTTATCTTCTACAAATTTATAAATCTTAACTGAAAGGAATGCACATAAAATCCCTAAAAATATACCTTTTGATCCAACCCATTCTAGCGGAATGCTAGGAACTGTTATAGCTTCTGTAGCTCCTTCTGGTATAAATGAGGTAGAAAACGGCATAAGAAGAAACCAGCTTAAAAGAGCAACTGCTGAACCGAAAATCATATTTGTTTTTTCCTGTTTAGCATAATTATAGCCAATACCTACAACAACAAATATAGACATAATTGAAAATGTTGCATCTGTTACATTAGAAAAATATGACGCAATTGATGCTCCGCCTATATTTGTATTCCTTAGGAAGTCAATCCAAGGTTGAATTGGAAAGTTTGAAATAAGCATAAATATCGAGCCAACAACCAGAAGCGGCATACTAATTAAAAATCCATCACGAATTGATATAAGATACTTGTTTTTACTTATATATTGAGCAACGGGCATAAGTTTTGATTCTAATTTATCCATAAAACTCTTCTTCACAATTATCTCCTCCTGATTTTTCAATAATAAGGGATACTTACCGACTTGCTTCCTTAATTAATTTTGATGCTTGTTTTAAAACGTTTGCGCCATTAATATTTCCATAATCCTTTGCATCAATAAGTCCAACTGGGGTATTTAGTTTGTTATAAGTTTTTTTAGTCTCCTCGTATAGAAATCTAACTTGAGGACCTAGCAAAATACAATCAGGATGCTCTTTTTCATAAATTTCCTGAAGGCTAGAAATAGAAAATGCTTTCACTTCTACAGGAAGATTATGTTCATCAGCTTTTTTCTGCATATCATTAGCAAGCAAACTAGTAGACATTCCTGCACTGCAAAATAAGTATATTTTCTTCATTTATTCATCACCTCCTCATATAGAAATTAAATATTTATTATTTAGGCATAAATCTTAATTGGCCTTTCCCTCTAATTCAAGCATTCTTTTATATACACCAATAAATTCTTTTGCTAATATCTGAAACATTTCTGCACTCATAAGCTGATCTTCTGAATGCATAAGCAATAGGTTGTTTCCTGAGTCTTCTCCACTTGTTCCCTGTTGAAGCAATTTGTTATGAACATCGTGAGCATCAATAAAATTCTTTTTACCTTCATCTATTAGTTCTTCAGCTTTTTCAAAGTTTCCATTTTTGGCTTCATTTATTGCTTCAATATAGCAAGATCTTGCTGTTCCAGCAGCTGATATGAGCTTAAAGCAAAATAATTCTAATCCTTCCATTGTAATTTTCCTCCTGTATAAGTATGAATATGTAATAAGTAATAAGTAATAGATAAGAGAGAGCATAAATTATAAAAAACTTTATGAGTTTTATCCACAACACTTCACTCTTAGCCAATACCTTTAGTTAATTTAGCCTCTAAGATAAATTATATACATAATTATCACAAACTCTTACAATACTTCTTCCTAGTACTAGGAAACCTATTTATAAATTGCAATATTTGGGCGCAAAAAAATATATGTACAAGCCTATCTCTCCATTTGTCCTTTTTGCATGTACATATATTCCTTTATTTAAGTATTAAACTAATAAACTCATCATAATTTTTTATCTTCATGATTGAAGTTAACTTTTTAGGATCACCTACTATATCACTAAGCCAATCAAAAAAGGTTCTTATTATTTTCTCATTATCTTTTTGTATAGCCAGTAGAAGAACCAACTTAACTTTAAACTCTCCCCATTGTATTGGTCGCTTAAGCAGGGCCACCGCTATCTTACTTTCTTTACTAATCGCTGTAAGGGGATGTGGGATTGCAAAAGAATAAACAAAAGATGTAGGGGAAAGCTCTTCTCGCTTTAATACAGCCTCTTTAAAATCTTTGTCAACTAAGCCAGCATTATAAAGCTCATCGCTCATAAAACTTAAGACCTCCTCTGGAGTATCCAAATCAAGATCAAAATAAAAGAATCTAGGTTCCATCATACTTCTAAAACTTGTAACAAACTCTTCCTTAAATCTTTTATTATCTAATAGATTTAGGGCTTTAAAAATCTTAATTTCATCCTCTGAGTTGATAAAAATAGAAATTTGCACTGTTAAAATATCTAGGTTATGCTCTAAGGGAAAAGTGGTGAGAATCAAATCAGGCTTTATCCTAGAAACTTCTTTTTCTTCAAAGTAATTCATACAGCTAGCAACTGTAATACGTTCATGAAATATACCTGCTATTTTCTTTGTGCATAACCTTGATAAAGCCTGATTGTTGGGATTTATAATGATTACTCTATATTTATCTTTGTAATTCATTCTCTCCAAAGCAGCCCCTAGATGCTGTTCAATAAAGCTGATATCATTTTCATCTATAGATACATTTAAATTATTCTCAATTATTTCTCCAACCTTAATAGCCATTTCGAAAAAAAACGGATATTTATACTTTAGTTCATCCAAATACAAATTTGAAATTTGAATATTATTCTTCTTTCGATGAAGAAGCTGCTGAATATGAGTAGATAATCCATCTTTTAAATCCTCATCGCCTCTTAAATCAACATCAAATTGAACATATATACTTTCTAATATATCACTTACCAATTGATTAACTTTATAATCAGAATTTATTAGAAGCATATTTTCATTTGTATCAGCTTGTATCTTTCCTAAAAGTATTAGAGCTAATATAATACTTTCATCCTTTTTAATCTTAAAATGTAACTCTTTTGACATATCTTTATAAAAATCCTCTGCTATAGAAAATTCTGTGCTGCCTACTATATTTTCATAATCATCATCTATTTCTATGTAATTATAAGAAAGCATACGGCTAATTGCCACTCCAATATAAGCCATGACCACTGGGAATTCCATCTCTCTTACACTGTAGTTATATTTTTTAAATGCAACTTCTAGCAGTTTTTTTGCTGTAAATAAATCAAATTTAGGAAATAATGCAGCTAAAAAATCAAAATTCAAAAGATTCCCTTTTATCTTTTTTAAAAGTAGATTTACATAAAGCTCCCTCTTATCCTTTTCATTTCCTTTTAATGATATATAACTTTTATATCTTACAAGCTCAAGGGATGGATAGGGCTTTAAAATCTCTTTTAACTTTTTTAGGTCGTTTTCTATAGAGGAATCGCTAACAAATACTTTATTCATAAAAATAACTAGATTGAGTTCATTCTCTTTAAACAATAATTCATGAACAATATAAAAGCATCTCTGAAAACATGTTTGGGGAATTTCATTTTCTGAGTTGATAGTATTACCTGATGGTATTTCTTCATTAATATGATAGCCACTTCGATTTGATTGAACAAACATATAATCATAATGTAGATTTATGTATGCAATATCAGACCTAATAGTACGATCAGAAACATGCAGCAACTCTGAAAGCTCTTTACCCGTGATCCACCTTTCGCTATCTTTAAGCAGCATAATAATTCTTTTCTGTCGTCCATTTAACAAGTTAATCACCTCCTTTTTGAACCAAATCGTAGTTAGAGGGGTTAATAAAGTATCTATTTGCCATATCTACTTATTAGCTTTAAATATTCTGGGTTGCCCCTTAAAAATTCAAGTTCCTCATCATTTTCTACTCCTGCAATCAGAGCATGCAAAAATTGCTCTCCCATAGACACATTATCCTCTTTAGCTTTTATATGCCTATATAATGGTGAATTATTGATATTCCATTTAGTAGACATTGCCTCAAACATGGATGTTAATAATTCAATGCATCGATTTTCATCTTTTTTTAATACAGCTAATTGAAAATGAGCCACATAGGAATTATAGTCTCATAAATCATATAACTGGACTGTTTCTTGAGAAATATCAGCAAAATACTCTGCTTCCTCTATTTTATTTTCCTTAATTATATAGAAATAAATTCAATTAGGTAATTGACCGTTTGTTAACCTTTGCTTAAAAAAATTAACCATCGATTAATTTACTTTTATTTATTACATTGAAAACCTTCCAAAATGTATTTTATCATCAATTAACTCTTCAAGTTTTTCAATCCACCCCCTGCGTCTATAATGAATCTTGTACTTATTATTATATTGATTAAAGGAATTAATACATTTTTTTCACATTTAAATATCTTAGTTCACCTATAATTTTCTCCATAGTCTTAATATTTTCCTTCTAATATTCCATTAACAATTCCTATTGTTTTAAAATAATCGTAATTTTCTTACTCACAATTTATTATATTATATTTGTTAATAATATTCTGTACTAATCTTATATCTTTCTCCCATAGATACACCAACAAGGCGAATACCTTCAAATCCAAGGATATCCAAATAAAAGCAGCGACTTGAAATTAATATTTCAAAGTCGCCGCATTCAAATTTCGTAAGTCTAGTACAAGCAACCTCATGTCATGCTTTAAGAAACTTGATGTTTTGCAAAAACCCTGCAAGAAACAGCAAAGCCAAACGTAATTAAAATAATTGCTACAGGAATAGCCCATACAGCATAAAGCATGCCATTGCCCATTTGTTCAACCGACATTATGGAAATGTACTGTGAATGATAAAATGGCATAAGTACGATTAACTTAAACAACAGGTCTGTTTCAGCAATAGGCATCATAATAGGCAGTAAATAAATTGCAACAGAAGCTACATATGCCACCATTTGGTTTTTACAGGCAGCAGACAAAATTAGGGTGATACCTGTAACACTGGCAGCACTGGTAAAAGCTAAAAGAACTTGATATTTAAGTAGTGTACCGCAAGTGATATTGAACGGAATGTACCCCTCAGTAAAAGCCAAAGGTCCAAAAAGGATACTGCAATCCAGTCCATCGCCCCCATAAATCATAAAAGCAATCATAATGTTAGTAATAACAACGAATGCGGTTACAAGTAAAGTAGCCAAAAGGCTTGCCATAACTTTTGCTGTACCACACTTTGTTTTTCCGTACTTGCTTGTCAGAATTATATTGTCAACACCGTCATACTCGCCAGAAAAAACCGGTGCAATCATTAAGATGATAACCAGCGAAAGAACAATAGAAACCTTTGCCATGTTTTGGCTTGTACAAAGCCAGCCATTAACATATCCAACTTTTATTTTTTCATTTTCAAACACATCAGCAACACTTAAGCCATTCCAATCTCCGTTTATATCCGAAAATCTAGCAAACACTGCAGATTGCATAGCATTTTGGTAAAGGTATACTGCATTCATTCCATGTAAATCAGATTTAGGTTTAAAATCAGCCATCATCTGCTGTACTTTTTCATCGGTTAGTACGCCCTTGTATTTTGCAACAATAGACTTATCAATGCTTATGGCGGTTTGCCCTGTTCCCTCATTGCTTGTGCCATCAAACGCATACATGGATTGAGAAATGGAAACGCCAAGCAGTATAGACAACAAGATGACTGCAGCAATGGCAATCAGCATAAGCCTCTTTGTCAATATCTTCCGAAGTTCAAATTTGATTAATTTTCTCATTGGTTATTTCCTCCTTTGAAATAGAACAGGTACAAATCTTCCAAGTTTGGCCGTACCTGTACCGCATTTGTCATAGGTGCGCAATCCGCAATAACTCGCAGTACAGTACAATTGTTTTCAATATTTCGCGAGTTACTAATATTAAGCGCCGTTGTATACTGATCTACGCAATTGGTAGGGACGGTACATTCCCATACTTGTCCATCAATCTCGGTGGTTATTTCCTGTGGCTTTCCGGAATGAAGAATTTGCCCAGATTTCATCATAATGATTTCCCCTGCGATAAACTCAACATCAGATACAATATGCGTAGATAAAATTACAATTCGGTCTTTTGAAAAAGCACTAATCAAATTGCGGAAGCGCACACGCTCTTTGGGATCAAGCCCCGCTGTGGGCTCATCCAAGATTAGGATGCGCGGGTCGTTTAACATTGCCTGTGCAATCCCCAAACGCTGCTTCATACCGCCGGAGAAGGTTTTGATTTTCCGGTTACTTACCTCAGACAAGCCCACAGCTTCAAGCTGTTCTTTAACTTTTATTTTTGTAGTCTTTTCATTCAAACCTTTTAAGGCGGCAACATACAACAAAAAATCAAGTGCAGTAAAATCTGAATAATACCCGAAATGTTGAGGTAGATACCCAAGCAAACCCCTATATTCCTCGCCAAGCCCTGTTATCTTTTTTCCATTCAAAGTGATTTTCCCAGAGGTTGGCGTTTGAATAGCGCACAATAATCGCATGAGCGTGGTTTTTCCTGCGCCATTTGCTCCTAGCAAGCCATAAACGCCATTTGATAAAGTGATATTTAGATGATTTACAGCAGTTTTTGAGCCATACATTTTGGTTAGTTCAATTGTTTTTAGTTCCATATAAAAAACTCCTTTCATCATAGCGAGTAAAAAAATACCCTCCATGTGTTTACATAGAGAGTATAGAAGGCATTATTCAACTTTTTATCTACAAAGATGGACTTTTGAAAAATGCGGACACTTTTGCCCCAGATGCAAGGTTTTTTATATTCAAATAACCTCCGTGATGATTGCAAAGCATTTTACAAATATACAAACCAAGACCTAGATGTTCGGATTTTATTTTGTCTTCTGTAAAATAAGGATTTGTTGCTTTATGAAAACCGTTTTTTGAAAAGCCTTTCCCGTCATCAGATATTGACAAAAGAAGTCCCCCGTTTTTTTCTTCAATGCAAAAGGTAACAGTGGAAGCTGCATAGCGTACAGCGTTTGTAACCAGATTATTGCTTACTTGTGAAATAAAAGACCTATCAACAGTCAGTTTTTGCGAATGTATCTTATTCTGCATACATAGCCTTTTGCCGTATTTTTGGCATACAATACCTGCACCATCACATAAGGCCGTCGAAAGCTCTTGCAGTAAAACAGGTTCATACTCTGGATGCATGTCTTCCAATCGCCGCAAATTGCTCATACTAGCTACGTAATGTTCCAAGCGTTCAATGTGCTTGCCCATTGTAATTGCAGTATCCCTCGTTTGAGAATTAGAGCTTGCTTGCAGCATTTCATCATAACCTTTTAGCACCGTAAGTGGCGTTCGCAAGTCATGTGCAAAAGCAGAATTAAGCTGTTTGCGATCCTCGACCTGCCGCCAAATTTCAGAAAAATTATCTGCGAGAGTAGAACGCATAATTTCAAAAGAGGTACAAAGCTGCCCTAATTCATCCTTACTTTCATATTCAATTGAGAAATCCAAATCGCTATTAGAAATCTTTTCGGAGGCCGCTTTTAGCTCTGCAAGCGGCTTTTTTAATTTGTTTCGATAAAATAGCAAAACCGCTGCAATAATGCATAATGCAGAATAAATGGGTGTTGCTATCATGGGGACAATACCCAAAACAGCAACCAAACGCTCATCTTGTTCAGCCATGTGAGGAGGAGAATCCCCTATATAAGTGCCATTTCCTAACCTTTTTCCGTCTCGCGTTGTTAGATAGTATTTTTCTCCTGATGGCTGGTAACGGTCTTCAATATTTTGTACGGTATTATCGCATAAAGCAACCGTCACAATACTAAGTACAAGTGCAATAAAAATAAATATAGCAATATAGAGTACAATGCTTTTTCTCAATGATAGGTTTTTACCTATGCGCTTCACTTTATCCATTTATAGCCACATCCCCAAACCGTTTCAATATACACCCGGCTCGTATATGTGGAGATCTTTGCCCTTATCCTGCGGATATGTTCAGCAACCACACTGCTGTCACCGTCACTGTCATACCCCCATATTCTTTCATAGATTCTCTCTTTATCAAAAACTTGTCCAATATTTAAGGACAGCAATTCAACAATATCAAACTCTTTCTTTGCAAGAGTAATTTTATCACCCTTGCAGAATAGGCAACGCTCGCAAAAATCTATGGTAAGATCACCAGTAAATTTTATTTGCGTTTCAGAGTTATGGCGGGCTTCGCGCCTCAAATGTGCGCGCACCCTTGCCTCCAATTCTACAAGAGAAAAAGGCTTGACTATATAATCATCTCCACCAACTGAGAAGCCCCTCACTTTATCCGTATCTTCAATCCTTGCAGTCAGGAAAAGAATAGGACAAGATATATGATTGCGGATGCGCTCACAAACCTCCAGTCCATCTAATCCTGGCATATTGATATCAAGCAAAATAATGTCAGGGTTATGTTCAACTTGCTTTAAGGCCTCCTCACCATTTGAAGCCATTAATACATCGTAGTCTTTGCTTCTAAAAAAGCTATCAAGCATTGAAAGAATATCGGCTTCATCATCGGCAATTAAAATTTTATTTTTCAAAGATATACACCTCCTTAAATATCAATTGAGTATAACTCACAATGTTCAATTATTTATCAACTTTTTATTTTACGTTAGTTTTATGTTGGAACTATTGCTCTGTTTTGATTGCAGCCTTTTTTACAACTTATTCAGATTCCATAAACGCACCTATTATAGCAACACTTCATACATAATACTGAGCCTGTGCATTCCATAATTCATAATACTTGCCTTCCTTATTTGCAATAAGTTTATCATGGCTACCGCGCTCTATGAGATGCCCTTCGTGAAAAACTGCTATATCGTCACAAAAACGGCAGGATGATAAACGGTGGGAGATATAAATGGCGGTTTTGCCGCCTACGATTTCATTGAATTTTGAGTAAATCTCAAATTCCGCTATAGGGTCTAAAGCAGCTGTAGGTTCGTCAAGTATGATAAATGGTGCATCCTTATATAAAGCTCTGGCTAGTGCAATTTTTTGCGCTTCGCCACCAGAGATTTCAACCCCATCTTCTTCAAAGTTATTGTATAAAGCAGTATCAAGTCCTTTTGCCATAGTGGACAGTCTGTCGCCAAAACCTGATTGTTTTAGCGATGCCACAACCTTTTTGCGGTCATATTCCACACTTGCGGCTACATTCTGTCCCAAGCTAAATGAAAATAACTTAAAATCCTGAAATACAACGGAAAAAATGCTCATATACTCTTCGTAGTCATACTTTTTAATATCAATACCATTAAGGGTAATGCTTCCTTCAGTTGGATCATATAACCTGCAAAGCAGCTTTATCATTGAGGTCTTTCCGCTGCCGTTCATGCCAACAATTGCCATACGCTGTCCGATTTGCAGCTTCATATTTAAATTTTTGAGTGCATAAACCTTGCTTCCAGGATATTTGAATGATACGTTTTTAAATTCAATTTCATATTCATTGTCATTGCGTTTTTCTACAGGGAGTGTGCCTTTAAATAGAACATCAGGGATATTCATATATTCCAGTGTAGATTGTTGGCGTTCTGCCGCAGCTGCATATTCTGTAAATGAAGAAAATACTCTTGATAAATCCAATGAAAATCTGTGGATGATAGAAGCAAATTTTAATACTGAACCAATGGTTAATGCTCCTGATACTGCACGTACTGCAACAAATATATATGCAATTACCTGCAGCAGTCCGGATGATAAGCCACTGACAAAACCTTGCTCGCTGCTATTGAGTGTTACCTCATTTATCCAATCTGATTTTTGCTTATAATCATCATCCAGATATGTTTTAATTATATTCTGACCATTAAATATTCTTATGTCTTTGCCCTGCTTATAATCTTGCTTATTCCATAAAAAATAACCAAGATAGTCATATGTGGATCCTACTTCGTTTAGTATACCATGCAGTTTCTTTGTTTTTTTAGCGGAAAACAAAATATTAAATACAATAACGATGAAAAAAGCTGCTAACATCACCAAAGAAGCTATATCAGAAAATACATTGCTATTAAAAAACAAAGGAAGCAAAACAATAATTGATACCACTAAGCTTACAAAACTTGATAAAAGCTCAGGCAGCTGCCATACCATGCTATAAAACCCGGCTCCCCAGTTATTATCATTCCGTATTCTTGTGCGGATATCGTTAACCTTTGGGCTTTCAAGGAGTTCATAATCCATTGCCAAAGTGCGGATACTCATTTTCATGTCAAACTTTTTAACGCATATCTCTGTATGAATGTCCTTGATTTTGCCAAGGTATGCATTGATAATCTTCAAAGCAAATATTCCGCCCACTGTAGATACAGATGTAAGAATTAATGTACCAATGTCTTTGTCTTGTGATAAACCGTCAATTACATAAGCAGATAGAAATATTGCTATAAAAGGTAGGGCTGCTCCGATTACGGAAATTATAAAGGTTGTTACAAAAACCGTTTTATCCAGTTGCCACATCATCTTTATTGAATCAGAAATATATTTTATATTTTTACGCACTTTCAATCTGCTCACCCCCTGATTGCTTATAGTAATGGCTTTGGATTTCAAACATTTTAGCATATTCGCCGCCTTTTCTTAAAAGTTCATCATGGGTTCCAATTTCAAGAGCCTTTCCATTACCTAATAACACAATCTTGTCGCAAAAGCGCGTGCTTGCCAAACGATGTGAAATATATATAGCTGTTTTATTTTTCGAGAGTTCATGAAAATTACGGTAAGTTTCACTTTCAGCAATTGGATCAAGTGCAGCAGTAGGCTCATCTAAAATCAATATGGGTGCGTTTTTGTATAATGCTCTTGCCATAAGTAATTTTTGTTGCTGCCCTCCGGAAAGCACAATTCCATCTAGCACTTGCTTTGTCATTGGTGTATGAATGTTGTCTGGATACTCGTTGATTTTGTCATATAGTCCAACCTTTTTCAAACATTCGCTTGCAAGTGACATATCAGTTTCCTTTTCTACCTTCAGAGAAACATTCTCTGCTACTGTAAATGGAGGTATGTACACATCCTGAAATACAGCAGAAAAAAGCTTATATAAATCCCTCTTGCGGATATTATTTATATTTATGCCGTCGATTAATATTTCCCCACTGTCAGGCTTGTAAAAACCACACAGCAGTTTAATAATTGTTGTTTTTCCAACACCGTTTATACCTACAAGGGCTATTTTTTCACCTCTTTTTATTGAAAGACTAAAATCCTTTAATACAGGTTCAGCGTTTTTATCATATGAAAAGTAAACATGGCTAAATTCTATGGACATGTTGTTACTAGAAGGGATATCTACCGGGTTATCTGGTTCAGGCGCATCTGTATTATCAAGAAATGCACGCAAATCATTCATTTGCAGATTAGCTTCATTAAGCTCGTTAATGTTTCCTATAATACTGCTAACAAACCCAGAAAACCCTGTTATTGCTCCAAAATACAGCACAAAATCGCCAATGGAAATATTGCCGCTTATAACCGACCAGATCAAGTATGCATATGCAATTCCGTCGCGCAGAAACAATGTAAATGCGTTTACAACACCAGACATAAAATATCGGTTTTTAATCTTTCGGTTTAATGCAGTATAACCTTCAAGTAGTATATCGCGCAACTGAATAAGCCAACGACTCATACCATACAAACGAATATCCTTACCATACTTTACATCATTAGCAGTTTGCTCTACATAATCAAGCTTTTTAGTAAACCTTGCCTCTTCATCTTTATGATTGTACTCATATTTTTGAGCATTTTTGACTGAAAAATAATTTACAGCAGACAATAAAATCAATAATAATATAATGAAAATATTTAGAGTTGATATTATGCCGGAATAAATTACGAAACACACCACATCAACAAAGATATTAATCATTGTCACTGTCATTTTTGAAGTACCAGACCAGTCACCTGCACGTAATGTGCTCATAGCTCTTTCATATTTTGTTTGTCCCTCTCCACTTTCAACATAAATGTAATCACAGCTTAATGACTGCAAAAATAACTTCTTTTGATAGTAAGTTCGCATATCGTTGTACATCATATATTTTCCGTTTGCTGACATACTTGATAAGGCCATTGATGCAGCCATCAATAACCCAAAGACACCTAAGGTATAAATAATTTTCACCGTATCCGCCGATGCAGTTACCAAGTCAACAGTAATTTTAGGCAAATAAATTCCAAACAGTGGTGACGCAACAGACAGCACTGCTTGTAGCAGTATAAAAACTATTAATAGCGGGTGTGCTCTCGACATATCTTTTAATAAAAATATAATGTTATTTATAACACTATATTTAGGTTTTCCATTTTTCTCTTTCAACCCCATCGCCCTCTTTCCTGCAGCATACCATAAAGCCAATATACAAACAAAGTGCTTGTACATTTTCATCATCAACAATTGCAATATTTAATGCGGAAAATTACACCTCAATTTCAGGCTTCTTGCCATGTAAGTAAAATTACTCCTGAAGTAATCCGCATATATGTACTTTTGTATATGCATCCTTCCCTACTCTAATATATCTTAGAGATAGTCCAACTGCAAGGAATAACGCTGTTGCCACAATACCCGTAATGGGATTCCACCAAATATCGCCGCTATTTGTAAATACTATAAACCCGCCTGTTGTTAAAAGAGTGGGAACAGCATCTTCAATTGCATGCATAAGTACACATGGCCATACGGATTTAGTAAGCCTATATATTTCAACAAACATTACAGTCCAACATATCATTAGTACGCTTCCTATTAAAATATAATTAACTCTTGATATGGATTCAAAATAACTATTAGGCAAAAATACAAGGTAATATGCTGAATGCCACAGAGCCCACACAAGACCAGAAATTATATAAATTAGCCAATCGTTAATTCCTAATTCCATGAGCTTAGGTGTCAGGTAACCACGCCATGCAAATTCTTCGAATATGTTTTTAATCAACCCGCTAGCAGCAGAGGTTACCATTAACGGTAATAATATACTCATATTAAAGTCTAATGTATTAATTCCTCCAGAAAACATTGCAAGGCAAAATGTTATTGCTGTTACTGCTGGATAAATAATAAGCGATAATAAATACCATTTTATATTGCCTTTAAAGTTAGGTTTAATTCCCGCACCTTTCCAATCACGACTTGTTAATCTTAATATTATCCCAGTCAAGACAGGTAATATCAGCCATAAACCCATACCCAAAGTGTTGCCCTCCGGCTGATTTGTAAGAAGCATATCCACTAATACACCAAGCCAACCGCTTGCTAAAGTTATAATTATAAAAATAATTAAGTTTCTTTTAGTTTTCATGTTATTTCTCCTTCTCAAATTTAGGTGGCATCTGTAAATACTCCTTTTATATAATTATATTACAAATAAGTGTGTTCTTTACATTATTAGTATTAATTATATAGCCGAAGTAAATAAAATACAAGGAGGATATTTATACGGCAACAAATCAAAACGCCTAAAAATCTATTCTTCTTTTATTCAATTGAATATTGCAGTAAAATTACAAAGTTGTCTCATACTTAGATGCTATAATAGGAATGTATTATGGTAAAACTAGAATAAGGAGAGGGTGGTTGGAATTTGTCTATAATACTTAAAAACGTAAATAAAATATATAAAACAGGGGACATAGAAACATATGCACTAAAAAATATATCACTAGAAATAAAACAGGGGGAGTTCTTAGTTATACTAGGGCCTAGCGGAAGTGGCAAAAGCACCCTTTTAAATGTAATAAGTGGGCTTGATAGTCCTACATCAGGAGAAATTAGCTATAATGATGAGATAATAAGCAATTATGACTCGAAGAAATTAACTAAGTTTAGAAGAGATAATTTAGGATTTACATTTCAACAATATAATCTGCTTCAGAATTTAACTGTAAGAGAAAATATTGAGATAGGTGCAGCCATAGGAAAAAATCCATTTAACATAGATGAGATAATACAAAAGGTAGATATAGAATCTGAAAAAGATAAGTATCCATATCAATTATCTGGGGGGCAGCAGCAGAGAGTATCTATTGCAAGAAGTATTGCTAAAAATCCTAACATATTGTTTTGTGATGAACCAACTGGGGCATTAGATGAAGCAACTGGCAAACAAGTATTAGATGTGCTCCAAAAAATGAATAAGGAATTTAAAACCACCACAGTGGTTATAACCCACAACCCTAATATTGCTCTTATGGCAGATAGAGTAATGAAAATGAACTCCGGCAGAATAGAAGAAATAGTAAGAAATGAATCTAAGAAAAATGCATTTGAGATAAATTGGGGTTAGCCATATGTTACTAAAAGGTACATTAAAAACATTTAAAAATAAAATAGCCCAGCTGTCTGCCATTGGGATTATAATTTTTCTAAGTTCTTTTATATTTACAACGATGTTTTATGCTATAAGTTCTTTAGAAGGGCCTGCAGAGAAGTTTTTTATTGATAAGCATCAAGAAGATTTTTCTATAGATATGATAAATGGCCTAACACAAAAGGAACTTGAATATGCCATTTCAAATTATCATATAACACCGGGGATATATACTTTAACTAATATTAAAAAAGAGAATAAAGATTTATTTTATGCAATTTTGCATAATAGAGAAAAATTATTTGAAGAAAAGTATAAGGGCTACAACCTTGAGTTAAGGGAGTACAAGGATATAAGTGTAAATAATAGTAATCACAAAATAAAGATTATAAAAGAATCTAAAAATATAAACATACCTATGATTGAGAAGGGAAAAAAGCCTTCATTAAATAATGAAATAGCAATAACAAAAATATATGCAAAAAAGAACAATATAAAACTAAATGATGAATTAA
>DIRE01000004.1 GCA_002426575.1 Clostridiaceae bacterium UBA5444
AATACAATATTAATTGTACAAGGAAGAGTGGGATTAATTATTGATGGAATACCCTCCTCCATGATTATTCCGGGGACGTTGATACAATTCTTGCAGGCACCAGAGGATTATTCTCAAAATTATGTAATAAGCTCTGCAGTAAGGTTTTTAAGGATAGTATTAATGCTTTTAACACTCTTTCTCCTAGGGCTTTACATTTCGGTTACCACGTTTTATCAAGAGATGATACCCACTAAACTAGTGTTATCTATAGCATCTTCAAAAGAAGGGGTGCCATTTCCGACATTTATTGAAGTGCTTTCTATGCTTATTGCATTTGAAGTGCTTGTAGGGGCAGGGCTTAGATTGCCAAAGTCTATAGGTCAGGCCGTATCAATTGTTGGGGCAGTAGTTGTAGGTCAAGCCGCTGTTAGTGCAAATGTGGTATCTCCAATTGTGTACTTGCAATCACTGCAATTGCAGGGTATACAGCACCAAATATAGATTTGCTAAATGCTTTAAGAGTATGGAGAGTCATTATAGGAGTATTTAGCAGCATTATGGGTCTATTTGGTATGAGTATTGGGGGGCTTATACTTTTATTTCATTTAGCCAAAATAGAGGTACTTGGGGTTCCATATCTTTCTCCTTTTGTTTCAGATGGGAAACAACAATTTGTTGATACAATCTTTAGACTGCCTATAGCTTTTTTTAAGAAGAGGCCTAATAATCTAGAGACAAAAAACCAAAGGAGACAAAGGTAGGATATGAAAAAGGTTATAACTTTTATACCATTGTTAATATTTTTATGCATTAGTACTGGATGTGAGTCTATAATGCCTCAAAAGATTGAAATCAATGAACTTTTTATATCTAGCACAATTGCAGTGGATAAATCAGATGAAAATGTACTAGTAACAGTATCATCTAAAAAGGTGAAGCCTAAGGAAACAAGCGACAATGAAGGCTTTCAGAATTTTATGGCTCAATCTGCAAATTCCCAAGGGGCAACAATATTCGATGCAGTAAGGAAACTTCAATCTCTATCACGTAGAAGAATGTTTCATGGACATGTTGAATACATATTAATCGGTGAAGAGGCAGCTAAAGGCGATATATTAAAGTACCTTGATTTTTTTGAAAGAGATCACGAAATGAGGCTGAATAATGTGGTGGTTATAGTAAAGGGCGGGAGAGCGGAGGATGTTATATATAAGGCCCATACTAATGAAGAGTTTGTTTCAGATAGATTAAACAGCCTGTTTAATAATAAAGATTCTATGTCAATATCTGATAAGGTAGACTTAGTAGATTTAATGGGTATGTTTGATAATAAACAGATGGCTGCATATATACCTTGTATTAGTTTGGTTAAAGAAAGCAAAGAAGATCTTGAGGGAGAGATGGAAGAATATAATATACTTTTAAATGGGTTTGCAGTGTTTAAAGGAGATAAATTGGTGGGGTATGCTACTGATACTACGGCAAGGGGAGCAAACTGGATTCGTGGAAAAGTTAAATCTGGAATTATAGTTGTAAAGGATAATGATGGAGAGAAAATATCCCTTGAAATTATTGATAGTGGCGTGGATGTAATACCTAAATTCAATAAGTAAACTTAAAAAATATAACGCCAATAAGCTACTTGGACTTTTTGCCTATTGTAAGAGCAAGCATAGGAAGTACCGCCATTTGGATATATATACTTATTATATTTACTATAGGCGATAGAATAAAATATTTAGCGTAGGGATTAAATTTTTACTGCTTTTAATGTTTATAACGTCCATGATAAATATATTAACTATTGGCACGTTTGGTTATTCAGTTGTTCAAAGGCTGCCGCTTCCTTTTTTATCTATGGTAAAGCGTATGTCAGTTTTTAAGGCAATAGAGAGGACGGAATCTGTTGTGGTATTATTGTGGGTTCTTGCGGACTTTGTATTACTTTCAACTTTTACATATGTTATATTAGATATGATAAAATCCACTTTTGGGTTAAATGATTCTAAACCATTAATTAATATATTCCTTGTATTAGTATATATATCCGCTTTATTTATATGCAGAAGCAGATATGAATTAGAAGCTTTATCAGTAAAAGTACAAACTCCTACTAGTGTTGCTTTTGGAACGATAATACCTACTATAATTTTCATAATTGGCAAAATAAAAAAGAAAATATAGGCATTAAAATTAGATATGCTCTGGTAAAAGCATATCTATAAATCTCTCGCAAGCAATAGGAAGAGGTATATTTTCGTGGGTTATTATTCCTAGCTTTCTTTGAGGTATTTTTTCTTTAAGGTTTAGTATGAATACATCATCCTCAGATTCATTTAAAACAGCATCGCTCATAACATAGGATATTCCAAGGCCAATCTTTGCCATCTCTACTAAAAGCTCAACGCTACTAAGCTCAATTTCAGGTGAAAGTTTTACATTATTTTTAAGGGCAAGGGTTTCAAGAAAATCTCTTGTTGCAGTGTTTTTTTCTAATGTTAAAAGAGGATATTTTACTAATTCTCTAAACTCTATTTTTTTATTTCTAAGATTATTAAACTCTTTTCCAGCTATAAAAACATCTTGTATATTTTTCATCTCAGTTATTTTCATATTTTTATAAGATCCACTTGTTGGTATGTTTATAACACTAAAGTCTACATATCCTTTTTGAAGCAGCGAAATACATGAAGGAGATGTCCTATTTGTTATATGTATTTTTATACCGGGATATATTTTATTAAATTTTTTGAAATATGGAAGAAGATAATACTTGCATATTGTGTCGCTTGCACCTATTCTTATCTCCCCTTGGATTAAGGATTGCATTTCATATAAATTTCTCTCTCCTTTTTTAATAAAATTAAATGCCTGTTCAACAGATTTAAATAATACCTTTCCCTCAGGGGTTAGTTTTACCTTTTTAGTATTTCTAAAAAGAAGCTTACAGCCTAGCTTTCCTTCTAAAACTTTTATAGATTGACTTACAGCAGATTGAGATATGAAAAGTCTTTTGGAAGCCTCTGAAAAACTTAGGGTTGATGCCACATGATAAAATACTTTGTATAGTTCAAAGTTAACGTCCATATATTAGCTCTCCTTATAAAGCATATTAGTAATATTAATTATCTTAATTAATATTACTATGCTAGAATGAAATTGTAAACAGGCAGGTTGAAGTAAGAGTTAATAGGTAAGAGATAAAAAGTAAAATGTAAGAAGTAAAGATATGTGTATAAGGAGGATGGATATGAATTCTAAGGTTAGAAGGATTTATGTTGAGAAAAAAAGGGGATTCGATGTTGAAGCTCGAAATATGCTAGTTGATATAAAAGAAAATTTAAATATAGTAGATTTAAAAAATATAAGAATATTAAATCGCTATGACATATCAGGGATTTCTGGTGATGACTATGAAGCTGCTAAGAAAACTATATTATCGGAGCCGCCAATAGATAATTATTATGATGAGGATATTAGGGTTCCCAAAGGTTCCATAGCATTTGCAGTAGAGAGCCTGCCAGGTCAGTATGACCAAAGAGCTGACTCTGCAATTCAAAGTCTTAAGATACTGACATGCAAAGAAAAAATTGAGGTTAGATGTGCAAAGCTATTTATTTTAGAAGGATGTATAACATGTGAAGATATAAAAAATATAAAGTCTTATGTAATAAACCCTGTAGAGTCAAGAGAAGCCAGCCTTGATAAATATTCCACCCTAGAAACTTCATATTTTATTCCAAAAGATATAGAGATTTTAGATGGATTTATTGAATCAGATTATGAAAAGATAGAAGAGATAGAGGCAAATCTAGGTCTTGCAATGAGTACGGATGATTTGATATTTTGCAGAGATTATTTTAAAAATGTAGAAAAGAGAAATCCCACCATTACCGAAATTAGAGTTCTAGATACATACTGGTCTGATCATTGCCGCCATACAACATTTCACACTAATATAAATAATATTCAGATTGAACAAGGTCCATATTCAGAAATAATAGAAGAAGTATACAAAGAATTTTTAAATTCCTTAAGAGAACTATATAAAGATTCCCATAAGGATATATGCCTTATGGATATGGCTACAATTGGAATGAAAGAATTTATTAAAAAAGGTCTTCTAGATGATATAGACATGTCAAAAGAAATAAATGCCTGCAGTATAAAAGCAAAAGTAGATGTGGACGGAGAATATGAGGACTGGCTTATAATGTTTAAAAATGAGACTCATAACCATCCAACAGAAATAGAACCTTTTGGAGGAGCTGCTACATGTCTTGGAGGAGCCATAAGGGATCCATTATCAGGAAGAGCATATGTATACCAAGCAATGAGGGTAACTGGAAGTGGAGATCCAAGGGTTAAAGTTTGCGATACATTAGAAGGTAAACTTCCTCAAAGCAAAATAACTAAAGGAGCTGCTTTAGGTTACAGCTCATATGGTAATCAGATTGGGCTTTCAACTGGATTTGTTGATGAAATTTACCATGAGGGATATGCTGCAAAAAGGATGGAGATAGGTGCAGTTGTAGGAGCAACTCCCGCTAAAAATGTTGTAAGAAAAGAACCAAGCGTAGGAGACGTTGTAATACTTCTAGGGGGAAGAACTGGAAGGGATGGGCTAGGTGGTGCAACTGGATCTTCAAAGGAGCATAATGTGGAATCCATATTAAAATGCGGAGCTGAAGTGCAGAAGGGAAATCCACCCCAAGAGAGAAAAATACAGAGGCTTTTTAGAAAATCAGAGGTTACTAGTTTAATAAAAAGATGCAACGATTTTGGAGCAGGCGGGGTTGCTGTTGCAATAGGAGAGATTGCAGATGGGCTTTATATAGATTTGGATAAGGTACCTAAAAAATATGAAGGACTTGATGGAACCGAAATTGCCATTTCAGAATCCCAAGAGAGAATGGCTGTTGTTGTAGCATGTGAGGATAAAGAAAGGTTCATTGAATTTGCTAGAGAAGAAAACCTTGAGGCTACAGTAGTTGCTAATGTAACACAAGATAATAGGTTAAAGATGGTATGGAGAGGCAACATAATAGTTGATATAAAAAGAGAATTTTTAGATACAAATGGTGCTAAGCAAAATGCAGATGCGTATATAAAATCGCCTGAAATAGATAAATCATACTTTGATTTTAAATATAAAAATGAATATGATTTAAATGAAGCATGGATTAAAAATCTACAGGATCTTAATGTATGCAGCAAACGAGGGCTTGTAGAAAAGTTTGACAGCACCATTGGAGGCGGAACGGTTTTTCTCCCATTTGGGGGAAAATATCAAAGGAGCCCAATGGAGGCAATGGTTTGTAAAATACCAGTTGAAAGCGGTGAAACAAATACAGGAACCATAATGAGCTATGGATACAATACTAATCTTTCAAAATGGAGTCCTTTCCATGGAGGAATGTATTCAGTTATTGAAGCAGCAGCAAAGGTTGTTGCAGTTGGGGGAGATTACAAAAGCATAAGGCTTTCTTTTCAAGAATACTTTGAAAGGCTAGGGAATGACCCCAGAAGATGGGGAAAGCCTGTGGCATCACTTCTTGGGGCATATTATTCTCAAAGGGGCCTTAATATTCCAGCCATAGGGGGAAAGGACAGCATGTCAGGAACTTTTATGGACAAAGATGTGCCTCCTACTTTAGTTGCATTTGCATTAAATGTTGTTGATGTTAGAGATGTTATATCTCCTGAGTTTAAAAAGATAGGAAGCAGTGTAGTTCTTATGAAACTTCCTAAAGATAAATTAGGCATGCCAGACTTTGAAAGCCTTGAGAAAAACTATACAAGGATTAATTCTCTAATAAAATCTAAACACATAATATCGGCTCACACTATAGGATATGGCGGGATTTCAGAAGCAGTAAGCAAGATGAGCTTTGGAAATAAAATAGGAATGAAATTTAAAGAGAATGTGGAAAATGAAAAGCTGTTTGCTCCAGATTTAGGATCTTTAATACTTGAAGTAAAAGAAGAATCAGATGTTGGCCAAATATTTAGGGGAACAGATTATGAGGTATTAGGCTACACAACAGGCAGCA
Organism: Clostridiaceae bacterium UBA5444; assembly: GCA_002426575.1. Taxonomy (GTDB): domain Bacteria; phylum Bacillota; class Clostridia; order Clostridiales; family Oxobacteraceae; genus UBA5444. The sequence goes on from DIRE01000004.1 coordinate 6,036, forward strand.
AAAAAATTGAGATAAATGGATATGAAATTGATATAGATGATATTCTAAAGCATTGGGAAGAGCCTTTAGAAGGAGTATTTCCAACCAAAATTTTAAATGATCATAAAAATACAAAAAATAATAAAGTATTTAATATATCGTATAATAAAACAAAAACTATAAGGCCAAGCTTATCTTTTGCAAAGCCAAGGGTGTTTATACCAGTATTTCCGGGAACCAATTGCGAATATGATTCAGCAAGAGCCTTTGAAAAGGCTGGAGGAGAGGTAAATACATTTGTATTTAGAAATTTAAATACTAGGGAAATAGAAGATTCCATATTAGGTATGGTAAATGGAATAAACAATTCACAAATAATAATGATACCAGGCGGATTTAGCGGAGGCGATGAACCAGATGGCTCTGGTAAGTTTATAGCTACAGTATTTAAAAACCCTAAAATAAAGGAAGCATTGATGGAGTTTTTAAATGTTAAGGATGGACTTATTTTAGGAATCTGCAATGGATTTCAAGCACTTATTAAAACAGGATTACTCCCTTATGGAAAAATAGTAGATACGGACAGCAATTCTCCTACTTTAACTTTTAATAGCATTGGAAGACATAATTCGAAGATGGTTAATGTAAAAGTAGTGTCCACCCTATCACCATGGTTTAACAATGCAAAATTAGGGGATGTATATACGATACCAGTTTCTCATGGAGAGGGAAGGTTTATTGCAAATAAAGATAAGATGGATGATTTAATTAAAAATGGACAAATAGCAGCCCAATATATTGATTTTGATGGAAATGCTTCCATGGATATAGATTATAATCCAAATGGCTCTATGTATGGAGTTGAGGCAATAACAAGCCCAGATGGTAGAGTACTTGGAAAAATGGGACATTCAGAAAGGTTTGGATCTAATGTAGCTAAAAATATTTTAGGAGACAAGGAGCAGAAAATATTTGAAGCTGGTATTAACTATTACAAGTAGAATAATTTTAAGGAGGCTTTAGTATGAAGGTTGCAGTTATCATGGGAAGTGATTCAGATTTTAAGGTTATGAAAAAATCTGTTGATATTTTAAAGCAGTTTGGAATTGAATATGAGGTATCAGTAATATCTGCCCATAGAACTCCTGAAAAGTTAATAGAATATGTAAAGTCTATAGATCAAAAAGGCATTGAGGTTATAATCGCAGGGGCGGGAAAGGCTGCACACCTGCCAGGAGTTATAGCAGCATTTACATCTGTACCAGTAATTGGAGTACCAATAAAATCATCAGCTTTAGATGGAATGGATGCACTATTATCCATTGTACAGATGCCACCAGGAATTCCAGTGGCAACGGTAGCAATTGATGGAAGCGAGAATGCTGCAATATTGGCTGCCCAAATTTTAGCTTTAAAATATGATATTTTAAAGCATAAGCTGTACGAGCATAAAGAGGAAATGAAAAAGAAAGTAGAAGAAAAAGATAAAAATATTAAAGAGGAGGCTTAATTAATGAAAAGGTTAGATTTAATATATGAAGGAAAGGCAAAGAAGGTTTATAATACAGATAATGAGGATTATGTAATAATATACTACAAAGATGATGCAACAGCATTTAATGGGGAGAAAAAAGGAACAATAGAAGATAAGGGAATAATGAATAATAAGATATCTGCCATGATATTTGATATGCTTGAGAAAAAAGGCATTGAAACCCACTTTGAAAAGTTAATCAATGACAGAGAACAGCTTTGTAAAAAAGTTAAAATAATCCCTCTTGAGGTTATAGTAAGAAATACTGCCGCAGGAAGCATATCAAGGAGGCTTGGAATTTTAGAAGGAACAAAGCTTAAAACCCCCGTACTTGAATTTTCATATAAAGATGATAGTTTAGGAGACCCCATGGTAAATGATTATCATATACTTGGAATGGGTATTGCTACAAAAGAAGAAATAGAATTTTTATCTGGTACTGCACTTAAAGTAAATGAAATACTTATTGAATATTTTAAAAACATTGGAATTGATCTTATTGATTTTAAATTAGAGTTTGGAAAGTTTAAAGGTAAAATAGTTTTAGCTGATGAAATAAGCCCTGATACATGCAGATTCTGGGATATAAAGACGGGAGATAAGCTTGATAAGGACAGATTTAGGAGAGATCTTGGAAATGTAGAGGATGCATATAAAGAGATAATGTTAAGGGTGGGTACTAAAAATAATAAATAAAATCTAGGCTATGTTTTAGTATAGCGCTGACTTCAGGCTATGTTGATTTACTGTAGCAAGCGACTTAAATGCCTACTTTTGCCAACCTTACTTATTTAGAGAAAAGTAGGCATTTTGGAGCGGCGGAAGTCAATCAACATAGCCGGTTTAAAAGCCAATAGTTGCTTAAAATATAGACAAAATTTAAAACCTGTGGAATGCAGAGAGCTTGGAGGGACGGTATTATGTTTGATGAAGAAGATAAGCTAAAAGATGAGTGTGGGGTATTTGGAATAAGGTGTGAATCGAAAGATATTAATTGTGTGAAACTGACATATCTTGGCTTATATGCCCTTCAGCACAGGGGACAGGAAAGCGCCGGTATTGCAGTATTTAATGGAAAAGATATAGAATGTGACAAAACAATGGGACTTGTATCTGATTTAAATTACAATAATGTAATTGACAATATGAATGGAAATACATGTATAGGACATGTAAGATATTCTACCACAGGATCAAGCAATATAGTAAATGCACAACCTCTTGTAATAAAGTATAAGATGGGTAATATCGCCATAGCTCATAATGGAAATCTAGTAAATGCAGATGTGCTAAGAGACCTTTTAGAAGACGGTGGAGCGGTTTTTCAAACAACTGTGGATTCAGAGGTTATGGCAAATCTTATTGCAAGGTATGCAAAAAAAGGAATAGGAATTGAGAGCGCAATACAAGAGACAATGCAGGCAATTAAAGGAGCCTATGCTCTTACAATAATGGCAGATGATAAATTGATTGGGGTTAGAGATCCTCAAGGCATAAGACCTCTTTGTATAGGCAAAATAGGGGATGGATATATATTATCATCTGAAAGCTGTGCAATAGATACTGTAGGAGGAGAGTTTTTAAGAGATGTAACCCCAGGAGAGATTGTAATCATTGATGATCATGGACTTAAATCAATTAAAATACAAGAAGAGATAAAATCTTCTCTTTGCATTTTTGAATACATTTACTTTGCAAGGCCAGACAGCACAATAGATGGAATAAGTGTATATGAAGCAAGAAAGGCTGCAGGAATGAGGCTTGCAATGGAACACCCAGTGGATGCTGATATTGTTATTGCAGTACCAGATTCGGGAACGGTTGCGGCAATAGGATATGCAGAGCAGTCCAAAATACCTTTTGGAGAGGGACTTATAAAAAATAGGTATGTGGGGCGTACATTTATAAAGCCTGACCAGGAGCTTAGGGAACTGGCAGTACAAATAAAGTTAAATCCATTGAGAAAAAATGTGGAAGGTAAAAGAATAATAATGGTGGATGACTCAATAGTAAGGGGAACTACATGCAAAAAGATAGTGGGACTTTTAAAATCTGCTGGGGCAAAAGAGGTTCATGTTAGGGTATGCTCTCCCCTTGTTAAGTATCCATGCTATTTTGGAATAGATACACCAGAGAGAAAGCAGCTTATAGGTGCAAACTCAACAGTTGATGAGATAAGGGAGTTAATAGAAGCAGACTCTTTAGGTTATATAAGTATTGAAGGGCTTCTAGAATCAACATCCTCAGCTGGGCAGGGCTTTTGCACGGGATGCTTTTCAGGAATATATCCAATGGCAGTGCCTAGAGAAGGAAATAAACACTTGTTTGAAAAGAGGTAGTAGATATGATAACTTATAAGGATTCAGGAGTAGATGTTGAAAGAGGATATAAAGCAGTAAATCTAATGAAGAAATATGTTAAATCCACATATACTCCAGGAGTTATAGGAAATATCGGAAGCTTTGGAGGACTTTTTGAACTTACAGATATAAAAAAGTACAAAAATCCTGTACTTGTTTCTGGAACAGATGGAGTGGGGACAAAGCTCCAGCTAGCATTTAAGATGAACAAACATGACACAATTGGAATTGATGCAGTTGCAATGTGTGTAAATGATATTATATGCCAAGGGGCAAGGCCTTTATTTTTTCTTGACTACATAGCTTGCGGAAATCTAATTCCTGAAAGAATTGCAGAGATTGTAAAGGGAGTATCAGAAGGATGCAAATTATCAGATGCAGCATTAATTGGAGGAGAGACTGCTGAAATGCCTGGGTTTTACAAGGAAGATGAATATGATATAGCAGGATTTGCAGTTGGAATTGTAGATAAAGATAATATAATTGATGGAAAAAGTATAAAGCCTGGGGATGTACTTATTGGCCTCAAATCCTCTGGAGTTCATAGCAATGGTTTTTCTCTTGTAAGGAGGCTTTACGCTTGCGAAGATAAAGATTTAGATTATTTTAATACCTATAATGAAGATTTAGGTTGTACACTTGGTGAAAGCCTTTTAAAGCCTACCAGAATATATGTTAAAACAATCTTAAGACTTATTGAAAACTATACTATTAAAGGAATATCCCACATAACTGGTGGAGGATTTATAGAAAATATACCAAGGATGCTTCCTTCTGGCCTAAAAGCTAATATATATATAAATTCATGGGATATGAATCCCATATTTGATGAAATTAAGAGGATTTCAGGACTTGACCAGAACCATATGTTTAATACATTTAATATGGGGATTGGAATGGTTTTGGCTGTAGAAAATACAGATGCAAATGAAATACTTTCATATATGAATATGCTTGGAGAAGAGGCCTTTATAATAGGTGAGGTTTCAGAAGGCGAAGGAGGGATTCATATTTGCTAAAAATAGGAGTGCTTGTATCTGGAAATGGAAGCAACCTTCAATCCTTGCTTGATAATATAGATATTGGAAATATAGATGGTGAGGTTTGCGTAGTAATCTCAGATAGGTGCGGAGCATATGGACTTGAGAGAGCCCAAAAGCATGGTATACCAACATTTTCGTTTGACAAGAGTAAATATTCAAATGAAGAGATAAACAAAAAAATACTAAAACTGCTTAAAGATATGGATATATCGTTGGTAGTGCTTGCAGGTTTTTTATCTATACTTTCATCTGAGATAATAAGAGAATATAAAAATGCAATAATAAACATACATCCATCTTTGATTCCATCTTTTTGCGGCCCAGGTTTTTATGGGATAAAGGTCCATGAAAGTGCAATTAAGTATGGAGTTAAAGTATCAGGGTGTACCGTCCATTTTGTAGATGAAGGAACTGACACGGGGCCTATAATACTTCAAAGTGCTGTTAAGGTATTAGATTATGATACCCCAGAATGCCTTCAAAAAAGGATACTAGAGCAAGAACATATACTGCTTCCGAAAGCAGTAAAGCTAATATGCGAAGGCAGGGTAATTGTTAGCGGAAGAAATGTTTATATAGAGGAGGAGAAAAATGATTAAAAATGCTTTAATTAGTGTTTCTGATAAAACAGGGGTTATTGAATTTGCAAAGGAATTAGAAGAGCTTGGCATAGAAATTATTTCAACAGGGGGAACGGAAAAGGCCTTAAAGGATAATGGGGTAAACACGGTTAACATATCAGACATTACAGGATTTCCTGAGTGCCTAGATGGAAGGGTTAAAACTCTTCATCCAAAGGTACATGCTGGCATACTTGCAGTGAGAGATAATAAGGAACATATGAGAGAGCTAGAAGAGCTAAATATAGATACAATCGATATGGTTGTAGTTAATCTATATCCTTTTGAGGAGACTATAAAAAAGGATAACGCAACATTTGAAGATGCTATAGAAAACATTGATATAGGCGGCCCAACAATGCTTAGGTCTGCAGCTAAGAATTATAAAGACGTGATAGTAATTATAGACCCAAGGGATTATGAAAGGGTTATATCTGAGATAAAGCAAAACAATAATGTATCAGAGAAGACGAGGCTTGAACTAGCATTTAAGGTATTTAATCATACAGCTTTTTATGATTCTTTAATAGCTTCTTATCTTAAAGATAAATCTAATATAAATGGATTTTTAGACACTGTAACATATGGATATGAAAAGGTACAAGAACTTAGATATGGGGAAAATCCTCACCAGAGAGCAGCCTTTTATAAAGAGCCTATACAATATGGCGGAAATTTAGTATCAGCTACTCAGCTTCATGGAAAAGAATTATCTTTTAACAATATAAACGATTCAAATGCAGCTATAGGACTTTTAAAAGAATTTGATGAGTTAGCCTGCATCGCTGTAAAACATGGAAACCCATGCGGCGTTGGAGTTGGAGATAATACATATAAGGCATATATGAAAGCATATGAGGCTGACCCTGTATCAATATTTGGAGGAATTGTAGTATTTAATAGTACTGTAGATAAAGATACCGCTGCGGAGATAAATAAAATATTTATAGAGATAGTAATTGCACCTAAGTTTACAGACGAGGCTATTGAGATATTAGAATCAAAGAAAAACATAAGAATACTTGAACTTAATTGTAAGCCTTCCCCAAAAGTGGTTATGGAAGATATTAAAAAAGTTAATGGTGGAATCTTAATACAAGATATAGATGATAAGGATTATGCTAACCTTAGTGTTGTAACAGAAAGAAAGCCTACCGATAAGGAAATGAAAGAGATGCTG
>DIRE01000019.1 GCA_002426575.1 Clostridiaceae bacterium UBA5444
TTTTGGATGAGGATGCTAAATAGTATAGCAAATGAGTTACATGAAAATGAGGACAGCCTTGTTTACAATTTTATATTCAATAATAATAAAAATGAGTTTAAAATACCACCTATTATCTCAAATAAACAGGTTGCAGGAATTATTATATTTAATGTATATGATGAAAGAACTTTAAAAGTATTAAGTGAGACAGGCATTCCCGTAGTTTATTATGATTCACCTATAAATATGACGCCAGGGCAGCTTAAAGGGGATGTTATACTTACAGAGGGCTTTTGGTCAATCTATGATATAACACAGCATATGATTTCAAATGGTGCAGAAAAGATAGGTTTTATAGGAGATATTACCTACTCAAAAAGCATACATGATAGGTGGAGAGGATTTAAAGCTGCATTACAAGATAATAATATTGAAATTGATAAAAGGTTTTGCCTTACAAAAGGTCCAGTAAATCACTTCTACGAAAGTGATGAGGTGGAAAGACTATTAGATACGGTTGACGAACTTCCAGAGGCATTTATTTGTGCAAATGATGTAATAGCCTACAGAGTTATAAAGCATTTAAGGCAAAAAGGAATTATAGTGCCAAGAGACATTGCAATATCAGGTTATGATAATATTAAAGAACCACTTAATGTAAATACCTCCTTGACCACTGTTGATGCTGATATAGAGTATATAGGCAAAAGAATAGTTGATCAACTTTATAGAAGAATAGATGAAGGCGATAATCCATTTGAAACCGTAACAATATCTTCAAATATTGTATATAGAAAATCAACTGAAGGCGAATTTTATAAAGACAAAAAAGTCCTGTGAGCATAATGTTTGTAGGGCTTTTTTTTTACAGCTTTTTATGGATATGTTTTAGTATAGTGTTGATTGTCAGGCTATGTTGATTTACTGTAGCAGCGTGCAGCGGAAGTCAATCAACATAGCCGGTTTAAAAACCAACAGTTACTTAAAACATATATATACAGAATAAATATACAACTTACATACAAAAACTTTAGAAGGTGCTAATATTATACTGAAGACTATATAGTTTTGGAGAACTAAATAATTCAAACAAATTAAAGGAGGGTACACATGAAAAGTAAAAAAATCCTTAGTTTATTTTTATCCTTAGTTTTAGTATTCACGGCACTAGTTTTTGTTCCAAACCACAAGGCATATGCAGCTAACAAAGTGCAAAGAATTGAAGGGGCTGATAGGTATAAGACAGCAATTGCAATATCAAAATCAGCTTGGGTAAAGTCAGATAACGTAGTAATTGCAACAGGCTCAAATTTCCCTGATGCCTTAAGTGCATCTCCCCTAGCAAAGCAGCTAGACTCTCCAATACTATTAGTAGGAAAACAATTAGACAAAGACGTTGAGAATGAAATTACCAGGTTGGAAGCAAAGAAGGCATATATAGTTGGAGGCGAGGATGTAGTCTCTAAAGATATAAGCAAGCAATTAGAGGGTAAAGGATTAGAAGTTATACGCCTTGCAGGGCACGATAGATATGGTACAGCCTTTGAAATTGCAAACCATATGGCGGAGAACTTTGAAATAAGCGGCCAAATAGCAGTTGCAACAGGTGAAAACTTCCCTGATGCGTTATCAATTGCACCAATTGCTGCAGCATGTAATATGCCAATATTACTAACTAACAAATCCTATCTTTCAGATAGCGTGATTAAGTATTTAGATTCCCATAAGACAACAAAATCCTATGTAATAGGAGGAAAAGATGTAATATATGATAAAGCTATAGAAAAGCTTCCTAACGCTGAAAGGGTATATGGAGACGATAGATATAAAACCAATATTGCAATACTAAATAAATTCTCTGATAAATTAAATTATGAAAAAACATATATTGCAACAGGCTTAGACTTTCCAGATGCATTAACAGGATCAGCCTTAGCACCTAAAACCAATTCTCCAATTATACTAGTTGATAAAAAGCTATCAATACCACAGAGAGATTTTATAGACATCAAATCATCTACTATTAAAGAGATGGACATACTAGGAGGAGAAAGGGTAGTTCCAAATACTATTTTAACAAACAATGTTTACGGAAATATGCAGGGTAATATAACTAATTATGGTTTAGTAGCAGAACAAGGCGATTGGATATATTATTCTAATAATGGATTATATAAGATAAACAAAAATGGGACAGGCAAAAAGCAGGTAAGCTCTGATCAAGCTCTGTTTGTAAACGTAGTTGGTGATTGGGTATACTACCTTAAAGTATCCGAGGATGAGAATGAGTCAAATAAAATTTACAAGGTTAGAACAGATGGTACAGGAAAGACAAAAGTAGTTGATGATATCTGTTTCTATGTTACGGTTGCTGGAGACTGGATTTACTATATGAATGCAACTTCACCAAAAGGAGAAGGTATATATAAGGTTAGGACGGATGGTAAACTTAATACCAAATTGGTCTCTGCTAATTTCGCTTATGATATAAGCGTATCAGGAGATTGGCTATACTATAGCCTAGGTGAATTTTATGATGATGTACAAAGTGAAATCAATAGAATTAAAATAGATGGTACAAGCAAACAAAATATATATAATTGTGATGATCTTGATGGTGGATTTATGGGTACTATTGTATCAGGGGACTGGGTTTACTTTATGGATGCTAAACCTAATGATACTCAAGATGACCTTTTTTACCGTATTTATAAAACTAAAAAAGATGGATCAGGCAAAGCTGAAATGGTGTTAGAAGATCAGGTACTAGATTATAATGTTTATGATGGCTGGATATACTATTTATCAGATGAAGAGAATCCAGAGCTATATAAGGTAAAAATAGATGGTACAGAGAAAACTAAATTAAACACTAGTGGAACAGCACTTATAAATATTGCAGGGGATTGGATATATTATATATCACAAAATGATGATAACCTTTATAGAGTAAAGATAGACGGTACAGGAAATCAAATAGTAAAATAAATTTAAGGAGACTATAGTTACTTGCAAGAATGCATAAACTATAGTCTCCTCCTGTTTTGTACTCTTTATATATCATTTTAAAACGACTTCTGCTATATTTGTTGCGTAGTCTCCCATCCTTTCAAGATTGCTTATAAGATCCAAGAATATTGCACCGCTAGATGGCGAACATACTTCCTTATTTAACCTATCTATATGCTCATCCCTTAACCTATCATCTATTTCATCTATTTTTATCTCTCTTTGCATAACATCTAAAGCTTTGTCCCTATTCATAGATCCAAGGGAGGATAAAGATAAGTCTACCGCCTCTTTTACCTTGCCATACATGTCTTTAAGCTCAGATAATGCTTCATCTGAAAAGCTAAGTATATTGGTAATTCTATAGCTTGCAAGTTCAGCAATATTCTCGCAATGGTCACCAATTCTTTCAATATCGTTTACAGTATGGAAAAGTGAAGTTACTATTTTTGATTGTTCATCAGTTAATGATTCTTGAGATAGTTTTACTAAATAAGAAGTAATCCCTCTTTCCAAGAAGTTTATATGTTCCTCATTTTCATAAACTAGTTTTATAGAGTCTTCATTTTGATTTAAGAAAGCATCCATTGCAATGCTAATGTTTTGGGAAGCTAGATTTCCCATGTCTACAGCCTCTTTTAAAGTTTGCTCAACTGCAATTGATGGTGTTTGTATAATTCTTTCATCAAGATATTTAAGATTAAACCCTTCAGGAGAATCATCACCAGGAATTACAATGTTAACGAACTTAACTAGAAGTGGAATAAAAGGAGCTTGTATCAGTGTATTAGCCAAGTTAAAGAAGGTGTGAGCATTTGCAATCTGAGACTGTACATCGCCTACTTTATTTGTCCAAACAGCAATAAGTCCTATAAATTGTTCAACAGGATGTAGAAGTATTAAGAATATAAGCGTACCTATAACGTTAAATGTGAGATGTATAAGTGCAGCTTTTTTGGCTGTTCTATTTGCATTTATACTAGCAAGAAGAGCTGTAACACAGGTACCTATATTATCACCAAATAATACTGGCATTGCAACATCAATTCCTATTGCACCTGTTGATGCTAGAGCCATTAATATTCCTATAGTGGCACTGCTGCTTTGAACTATTGCAGTCATACCAAATCCTACTAATACTCCAAGAAGAGGGTTGCGTGCTAGCTTAACTACAAGCTGTTTGAAACCTTCCATTTGTGCTAAAGGAGCCATAGCGGATTCCATTGCCTGCATACCAGTGAAAAGTATTCCAAAACCAAGGAATATTTCGCCTACCTGCTTTACTTTTTTGTTCTTTGAGAACAAATACATTCCAACGCCAAGACCAACAGCTATAGGTGCAATGGAAGTCAATTTAAATGCTATTAACTGAGCAGTTACCGTGGTTCCTATATTTGCTCCCATTATTACGCCAGCTGCTTGAGTTAGGGTCATAAGACCTGCATTTACAAAGCCTATTACCATTACAGTGGTTGCACTGCTGCTTTGTATAATGGCAGTTATTCCGACACCTAATAAAATTCCCATAACCCTATTGTTTGTGAGAACTTCTAATAGGTTTTTAAGCTTGTTTCCTGCAGCCTTTTGAAGTCCTTCTCCCATAAGCTGCATACCGAATATAAAAAGCCCAAGCCCCCCTATTAAAGAAAAAATCATTCCTAAATTCATGTCCCATTCCTCCATAGTTTGCAAAAAATAATTTAGAGTAAGTAAAAGTAAGCATACATATAAATATTAACATGAATTTAAAGAAAATGACATACTAGAACACTATATTCTGCAATTCGTAATTTATAAATATTGCGTAACACTTTTTTATATATTGAAATTTGTAGAGGAGCTAAGAGGTAAGAGTGAAAAGGTAATAATACTTCTTAACTATTCACTCTTACCTCTTACTTATTCTTATGTCGCAATATTTATATATTACGAATTGAAGCACTATATTAAAACATAGCCTAAAATTGAAGTTATATATTTCTCATTTTAACTATTGATCCTAAGTATTTGAAAAAAGAAAATATAGTAGAAATCATTGTCATATAAATTAAGGCAAGACCGACTTCATTGTTTACAAATTCAAGAACAAATATTGATATGTAGAATAAGACGGTAGTTATTTTACCATATATTTTTGCAGGCACACAGGTTCCTTTTTTAAATAAAACAGCCCCACCGATTATCATTAGTAATTCTTTAATACCTATTACATATAAAACCCATGCAGGGATTATGTTTTTTATGGCAAAGCTTATAAGAACAGTAATAGACATAAGCTTATCTGCAAAAGGGTCAAGTACTGTGCCCCACTTAGTCACCATATTGTATTTTCTAGCTATGTACCCATCAAGAACATCTGTAAACCCTGCTGCTAGGAATATAGATACAGATATAATTGTGGCATTTTGAGTTCCAGAGAAAAACACCATTACAAAAACTGGAACAAGAAATAGTCTAATTATAGTAAGAAAATTAGGAATATTCATTAAAGCACCCCGCTTAAAATTTACAATATTATAAAAATGATTTTATCAAAACTATTGAATAAATACAACCTATATGCATATTATTATATCCTTATACAATAATAATACGATATATTTTAACACATAGTATATTTAGAGTATAAACTTTTATATTAGTGTAAAGGTTTTTGACGAAATGATACGAATGTTTTAGTAAAATAGTAAATAAATATTCGTACTTTACATTGACTACCCATATTTATTCTGATAATATATATAGGGTCTTAAAAGACCTTTAGACTAATTACCTTGTATAGGGGGATTTGTTCATGAAAAGTAAATATGATGTAATCATAATAGGGGCAGGACCTGCAGGAATATTTGCAGCTCTAGAACTTACAAAACAGGATGAAAATATTGACATATTGATGGTGGATAAAGGACGAACAATAGAAAAAAGAAACTGCCCTGCAAGGCTTACAGGAAAATGTGTAAATTGTAATCCATGTTCCATAGTAAATGGGTGGGCTGGAGCAGGAGCTTTCAGCGATGGAAAACTATCTCAGTCTACAGATGTTGGTGGAAGGATAGTTGACTATATTCCAGAAGAAAAAGCAGAAGAACTAATAAAATATGCTGATGAGTGGTATCTTAAATTTGGAGCAAGTGAAGAGGTTCACGGACTTAATAATAGAAGAGTCGAGGACATAATGTATGAGGCATCAAAGCACAATATAGAGCTTATTCCTTGCCCTGTTAGACATCTTGGTACAGAGCTTAGCTATGAGGTTTTAAAGAAGATGTATCTGCATCTTATAAATAATACAAATACAGAATTCTTAGAGCTTACAATGGCAAAAGATATAATAGTTGAGGGAGATAAGGTAAAAGGTGTTGTTATAGAGGGAAAAGATAAAAAGACTTATAATATAGAAGCAAAATATGTTATTGCAGCGCCTGGCAGAGAAGGAGCTACATGGCTTACCGGGCAGGCAAAAAAGTTAGGAATAAAAACAGAAAACAATGAAGTGGATATTGGTGTTAGGGTTGAGGTTCCAAACTCTATAATGGATCATTTAACAAAAGATTTATATGAAGCAAAATTAGTATATTATTCTGATACATTTGAGAATAAGGTACGTTCTTTTTGCATGAACCCTGCAGGGTTTGTGTCTGAAGAACACTATGATGGTGAGATTGCAGTGGTAAATGGACACAGCTATTCAGATAAAGGACTACAAAGTAAAAATACCAATTTTGCATTGCTTGTGTCTACAAAGTTTACAGAGCCTTTTGACCAGCCTATTGAATATGGCAAATATATAGCAAAGCTTGGGAATATGCTTACAGGCGGAGGGATAATGGTTCAAAGACTTGGGGATCTTTTAAAGGGCAGGCGTACAGATTACCACCGTTTAAAAAAATCAACAACCGTGCCTACTCTAAAAAATGCAGTGCCTGGTGATTTAAGTTTTGTTTTACCTGAAAGGCATTTATTATCAATTGTTGAAACACTAAAAGCCTTCGATAGCATTGCACCAGGCCTATATTCCAGAAATACGTTACTATATGGAGTTGAGGTTAAGTTCTATTCCTCAAAACTTAAAGTCAGCAATGAACTTGAAACTGACATTAAAAACTTTTACGCAATTGGTGATGGAGCAGGGATTACAAGAGGACTTATGCAGGCATCAGTTACTGGAATCGTAGTTGCAAGAAGTATATTAGATACAAATAATTAAAAAAGACAAATTCAAAAGGAAGTGGTATCCATGGCAGCAAAAGTAGTTATAGGTGCACAATGGGGAGACGAAGGAAAAGGAAAGATTACAGACTATCTAGCAGAAAATGCAGATGTTGTTGTAAGGTATCAAGGAGGAAATAATGCAGGCCATACAGTAGAAACAGATGATGAGCAGTATAAGCTTCATCTTATTCCATCTGGAATACTATATAAAAATACTATAAATATAATAGGCGATGGAGTGGTAATAGACCCTGAAGCCTTATTTGAAGAAATAAACTATTTAAAAGAAAAAGGAGTAAGCGTTCACAACCTAATAATAAGTGATAGAGCACATATAATAATGCCATATCATAAAGTAATAGATTCTCTATCTGAAAGAGACAGGGGAAAGTCTGATATAGGCACCACTGGTAAGGGGATAGGCCCTTGCTATACAGATAAATTCGAAAGATCTGGAATAAGGGTGTGCGATATTTTAAAAAAGGACGTATTTATAGAAAAAGCCACAGCAAATATAGAATTTAAAAATAAAATAATAACTAAAATATATGGCGGAGAGGCATTAGATAAAGAAAAGATTATAGATGAGTATTTAAAATATGCTGATATTTTGAGGCCTTATGTAAAAGATACAACAGTTATTGTAGATAGGGAGATAAAAAAGGGGAGAAACGTACTCTTTGAAGGGGCCCAAGGAACCCTGCTTGATATAGATTATGGAACATACCCTTATGTTACATCCTCTCATCCTATATCAGGAGGCGTATGTGTAGGCGCAGGGGTAGGACCTAAAGCAATAGATAAGGTGTTTGGAGTATGCAAAGCATATACAACAAGAGTTGGCAAAGGACCATTCCCAACAGAATTAAATTGCGAAATTGGCGATACCATAAGGGAAAAAGGCCATGAGTATGGCACAACAACAGGAAGACCAAGAAGATGCGGATGGCTTGATTTGTTAATGCTTAAATACTCAGCAAGGCTATCTGGAATAACAGATATTGCAATAACAAAGCTAGATACATTAGCTGGAATTGAAAAGTTAAAAATATGCACGGCATATGAGATTGATGGCAAAATAATAGACTACTTCCCTGCAAGCCTTGAGGATTTAGCAATGTGCAGTCCTGTATACGAAGAGTTTGATGGATGGGATGATTCTGTAAAGAAAGCTTCAACTTTTGAAGAACTTCCTGCTAATGCAAAAAAATATTTAAAAAGGATAGAGGAAGTCTCAGGGGCAAGTATATCAATAGTTTCAGTAGGTCCTGAAAGGGATGAAACAATCATAATTTAGCATTATTTTATGTAAAGTAACATATTTACAGTAAAAAAGTTTAATAAAGTTGTTGACATGGAATAGATTTTCTTGTATTATATTAAGGTGTCAAGGGTTGCTATATAAAACATAGCAACTTAAGGCCCCTTGGTCAAGTGGTTAAGACATCGCCCTTTCACGGCGGTA
>DIRE01000053.1 GCA_002426575.1 Clostridiaceae bacterium UBA5444
TACACAAAATTATTTACACAGCCTAAGAAATAGGAGAATTTATAATTCTCCTATTTCTTATTTATCTTTATATACTTCTAAAACCTCATTTAAATAGGGTATTGATGGTTGTGCCCCACTTCTTTGAACCACAATGGAGGAAACTTTGTTGCCAAACATTACGGCATCTTTAACCACATTATAGTCTAGATTTTTGCTTTCCACTATCATGCACCCTAATGCTCCAATAAATGCATCTCCTGCAGCAGTTGTATCAACAGCATTTACTTTAAATGCAGGGACAAAATCAAAGTTTGCCTCCGATACTAAAACTGCGCCTTTATCTCCCATTGTAACAACCACATACTTAACTCCCTTTTCAATAAACTTCTTCGAAGCTAATTTGGCGGTTTCAATGTCTTTTACATCCACCTTGGTAAGTTCATAGGCTTCCGTTTCATTAGGAACTATAATATCTGTATATTTTAATATCTCATCAGGCATCTTCCTTGCAGGAGCAGGGTTTAATATAGTTATTGCTCCACTTTTTTTAGCTATTTTAAAGGCTTCAATGGTTGCAGAAATTGGTGTCTCAAACTGGGCAATGAGTACATCTGAGTTCTCTATTAACCTTTTGACACTTAAAATTTCTTCATTTTGTATGGCCATATTGGATCCTGAAATAACTATTATAGAGTTTTGGCCATCTTCACTAACATTTATAACTGCTATACCAGTGGGATTATTATGGTCTAAAAATATATTTTCTGTATTAATATTGTTTTCATGTAAACGTTTAACTAAATATTCGCCATCTTCATCACAGCCAACCTTACCTATCATAGATACATTTCCGCCAAGTCTGCTTGCTGCAACCGCTTGATTTGCTCCCTTCCCTCCTGGAACCTTTTTTAGGCTATCTGCAAGAATAGTTTCCCCTGGCCTCGGAATATTCTTTACTCTTAGTACCATATCCATATTAATACTGCCTAATACACAAATATTCGCCATATAATTTCCTCCGTTTTTATTACTTAATCTATATAATCTTATAAATTATTTCAACTTTCAAAACAATTATATCACAAAAGCGTTTTCTCTACAGTATTATTTGGTTTTAGGATAGCGCCAAAGTTTACATTTAAAGATGGTTATGGTAAACTGTGGATGAAACTAAAGGAGGGATTAATAAAACTAAAAGTTAGTAAAGTTCAAGAAATTGTCTAGTTTGTCATAAAGATAATTATTCATAATTTTATGCTTTCCTAATTTGAAAGCATATGGTGGAGGATAACATGAAAAGGTATCTAACAATATTTTGCCTGTTATTTATTTTGTGTCCAATGCTTTGTAGTTGCAATTCTACAGATAAAAAACAGGAAATTTTAAAACATGAATGGAAGATTGAGTTTATTTCAGATTTAGATGGGAATATTTTAAAAACTAACTTAGAACAATCTGATCGTACGGATAAAAAGTATGATATGGTACTTGCTTTCGGTGAGGATAATTATTTTTCGCTCTCTGATAAAACTAATAATAAGAAATGGCAAGGTAACTATATGATTGAAAAGGTTAATTCTTCTTACAAAATAGACTTATATTGTGAAGACAGTGAAACTGTTATCACTGGAGTTTATGGCATAAGAAAATATGACGATAAAACAGAAATACCATCAATCATTCTTCAAACAGAAGATAAAATTCTATCATTCATTGTCAATGAATGATAGAATTTTATAGTTAAAACAGGCATAAGAATTTATATGGATTTAGTTTTAGTTAACAATCTTCCTGCATAATTTCCCAACTTTTCTTCCTGCTTTATTGTGCCAAATTCATTAAAATGTTGTAAACTATTATACATAGAAGACTACCATCCTTTTTGTTTATTTGTTTGGGTACTTATATCATATTAGGATGGTGTCTTTTTTTCTATTGCTTTGGTTTTTGTCCCCATGTAATCCCTACAGTAACTTTACACTAACTATATAACTATATGGATATTATGGAAATACTTAAATGTGATATCATAAGAGTATGGGTGGGAGGTCCTAACACCTTTTTAGCTAATGGTTATCATTATGAAAAGGCCATGTTTTGGGTTGATAAATGTGCAGAGCTTGCTAAAAAGAATAATAAAAAAATTGCACTTGAGATTCATAATGGCAGTTTAATAGAAACCATAGAATCAGCTGATGGATTTATTAAAGACATAAATAGGGAAAACGTAGGGTTGATACATGATGCCGGAAATATGTATATAACAGATACAGACTATGGCGGATGATATAGTATAAATCTCTAATGGGGGGCATTCAGATGAAAAAATATCAATACAATAACAATAGTAAAAATAGCACAAATGTAAGGTTTTTTGATTCTGAGTATGAAATGAATAAGATACCTTTTAAAATATATAAATTAGAGAATAACGTACCAATACTAAATGATCATACTCACGATTATATACAATTATGGTATGTTTTAAAGGGTGCTTTTAGACATTCAATTAATGATTATGAGTATGAAATGGTAAAAGGGGATTTGTTTGTTATACCGCCTTTTGTAGTTCATAGGGTAAGGCCTAATGAGGGTGAGTGCGTTAAGGTAATAGGGTGTGAGTTTCTGCCTCAGTTTATTGATGACAGATTTGAAAACATAAGCAATAGCAATGATTTCTTTGACTTTGCATATCTTGAACCTTTCATGGTTTCACAAGATATGGTTAAGCCTAAATTAAACCTCCAAGGTGAAATACAAGCCCAGGTTGAGGAAATATTAGAAGAGATGCTGCTTGAGTATAACAACTTAGATAAATATTATGAAATATTTCTTAAAGGCGATTTATTGAAGTTATTAGCAATTATTATTAGGGAATACAATAGTGGATATCAAAGCAGTGAAGATAAAGAGGCTTTTCAAAAATATAGGGATGCAATTTCAGGTACTATTCAATATATAAATAAGCATTACAATGAGGAATTGCGGCTTGACGATGTTTGTAAACGTTCAATGATGTCCAAAACTTATTTTTGTTATATATTTAAAAGCCTAACTAGAAAGACATTTTCAGAGTATTTAATAGATCTTAGAATACAAAAGTCCATGGAGCTTTTAGTGGAAACAAGTATGCCTGTTACAGAGATATGCTATAAAATTGGCTTTAATGATGTGACACATTTTTGCAGGATGTTTAAAAAAGTGGTGGGGGTATCCCCAACAAATTATAGAAACATTGCATCAGATAAATATAGTTGATTAATGATACCTTTATGCTAATATAAAATTATATTTAGTCATGGGAGGTATTTTTTATGGAGGCATGGCTTGAAAAGGATATGCTCGAACCCGATTTTCCATTTAGGCTTTTTGAAAACAGTGGAGGTGCAGTTATATCGCCCCACTGGCATGAAGAAATAGAGATTATATATATGATAGAAGGAAAGGTTAGCGTAGGCATAGGCAATAAGATATATAACCTTTCAAAGGGAGATATACTGCTTATAGGCAGTGGGGATATACATTACTTTTTTCCTGAAAAGGCAGCCAGCCAAAGGCTTGTTATACAGTTTGGGTTATCATTATTCGATACAAGTTCACCAGGTAAGGCACAAGCAAAAAGCGTTAAGCCTATATTTAAAAATGCTAAAAAGATAAGCAGCGAGTGGGAAGAAGATGTAAAAATAGCCACAGAAAATGATATAAAGGAAATAGTAAGGGAGAATGAGGAAAAAAATACAGGCTATCAGTTAGCGCTTAAGGCTAGATTATATGACATAGCCGTTCTTTTAATTAGGAATGTACCAAAAGATGATGAAGATTTAGATGATGGGGGAAGACACAGAGAAAATTTAAAAAAGCTTCAGAATGTTATAGATTATGTGGAGAGCAATTATTCGGAAAAGATAACTTTGGAAAAGGCAGCAAATATTGCAGGATTTAGTACATATCATTTTACACGATTCTTTAAGAAAAATACGGGAATAACCTTTATTCAATACCTTAATAACTTCAGAATAACAAAGGCTGAATGGTTTCTTTTGAATGAGGATGACACCATAACTCAGATTGCTTATAAAACGGGTTTTAAAAGTATTAAAACATTCAATAAGGTTTTTAAAGAAATAAAAGGCTGTTCCCCTTCTCAATACAGAAAAAAGCAAAATATGAGAAGTAGTTAGCAAAATAGGTGAAGAGTTTTTTGAAAATTTAATATAAAATGAAATTATGGTAGAATATTTTTAAAATATAGGTAAATGTATTTATTTTTTGTTATATTAATAATATTTTGGAGGGGTTTTATATGAGAAAGGTTAGAGTGGGTATTATAGGCTGCGGTGGAATAGCTAATGCAAAGCACATGCCAAGTCTTAAAAAGGTTAAAAATGTAGAGATGGTAGCCTTTTGCGATATAGTAAGAGAAAGAGCCGAAAAGGCAGCAAAAGAATATGGGACAGAGGATGCTAAAGTATATGAGGATTATAAAGAACTTTTAAAAGATGAGTCAATTGGGGTTGTTCATGTATGTACCCCAAACAGGGAACATGGATTTATGACGGTGGATGCCCTTGAAAGCGGAAAGCATGTTATGTGTGAAAAGCCTATGGCAAAAACAGCAAAGGAAGCAAGAAAGATGCTGGAAGCTGCCAAAAGAACAGGTAAAAAGCTTACAATAGGTTACCAAAATAGGTGTACACCAGAAGCACAATACCTTCATAAAGCTTGTGAAAGAGGAGATTTAGGAGAGATTTATTTTGCTAAGGCTCATGCACTTAGAAGAAGGGCAGTACCAACTTGGGGAGTATTTTTAAATGAAGAAGAACAAGGTGGGGGACCACTTATTGATATAGGAACTCATGCTCTAGATTTAACTTTATGGATGATGGATAATTATAAACCTAAATATGTTGTGGGGAATGTATACCACAAGCTTGGAGACAAAAAGGATGCTGCTAATGCTTGGGGACCTTGGGATCCTGAGAAGTTTACTGTTGAGGATTCTGCTTTTGGGTTTATTACAATGGAGGATGGAGCAACAATAGTACTTGAGTCTAGTTGGGCACTAAATACACTAGATGTTGGAGAGGCAAGGACATCTCTTTGCGGTACAGAAGGCGGAGCAGATATGCAGGATGGACTTAGGATAAATGGGGAAGAGTTTGGGAAGTTATTTACTAAAAAGCCTGCTTTAGATGCAGATGGAGTTGATTTTTATGATGGAGAGACGGAAAGTCCATCAGATCATGAAGCAAGGCAGTGGATTAACTCTATAGTAAATGATACAGAGCCTTTAGTAAAACCAGAGCAGGCACTTGTAGTTACAGAGATACTTGAAGCAATATATGAATCATCAAAAACAGGAAAACCTATTTATCTTAATAAATAGGTAAATTATAGATGTGGAGGTTTTTGTATGGATATTCAAATAGGACTTCAGTTATATTCCATTAGAGATGAAATAGAAAAAGATTTTAAAGGTACTATTGAAAAGGTAGCAAATATAGGATATAAAGGTGTTGAGTTTGCAGGGTTTTATGGTGTAGATGCAAAGGAAGTTAAAAGTATGTTAGACTCTTTAAAACTAGTTCCTTGCGGAAGCCATGAAGCAATGGATGGATTAAAAAACAATCTTGATTATGTTATTGAGTACAACAAAACAATTGGCAATAAATATATAATATGTCCATGGGCAGAATATAAATCTAAACAAGATTTTGTAGATATGGCCAAGTTATTAAATAAAATAGGTAAAAAGTGCAAAGATAATGATATTGTGTTTGGATACCATAATCATGCTCATGAATTTGTAAGCTTTGGGGAAGAAACTGGCATGGACATATTAATCAATGAAACAGACCCTAACCTTGTAACATTTGAACTAGATACTTACTGGGTAAAGTATGCCGGAATTGACCCTGCAGAGTTTATAAAAAAGTACTCTGGCAGATTTAAGCTTATACACATAAAGGATATGGAGATTATAGATAATAAAATGCAGTCTACTGAAATAGGAAATGGTATTATGGATTTTAAAACTCTATCTAAAGCAGCTGCAGATAATGGAACGCTTTGGTTTATTGTAGAGCAGGAGGCCTTTAGAGGCAGTACAATAGAAAGCGTAGCAAAAAGCATTGAAAACATAAATAAAGATAACCTTATTTGGAGGGGATAGTTATGAAACTTGGTGTACTTACAGGGCTTTTAAAAGATAAAAGCTTAGAAGAAGCTTTAGAATATCTATCAAAATTAGGTGTTCAGACAGTTGAACTAGGAACTGGCGGATATACAACCGACTACCATGTAAAAGTTGATGAATTACTAAATGATGAAAAAAAACTTCAGCAATTTAAGGACCTTTTAAAGAAATATAATATGGAGATAAGTGGGCTTAGCTGCCATGGTAATCCTGTACATCCCCAGAAAGATTTAGCAAAGATGTATAATGAGGCATTTGAAAAGACTGTATTACTTGCTGAAAAGCTTGGAGTTACAACTATAAATACATTTTCAGGATGCCCAGGAGATTATGAAGGCGCAAAGTATCCAAACTGGGTTACTTGCCCATGGCCTGATGATTTTCTAAAGGTATTGGATTATCAATGGAATGATGTTTTAATTCCTTATTGGAAGGATGCAGTAAAGTTTGCAAAGAATCATGGAGTAGACAAAATAGCTCTTGAGCTTCATCCGGGATTTTGCGTGTATAACCCTGAGACATTACTTAAACTAAGGGATGCTGTTGGGGATGAAATAGGTGCAAACTTTGACCCAAGCCATCTTTTCTGGCAGGGAATAGATCCTGTTTTAGCCATAAGAAAGCTTGGACCTGCAATATATCATTTCCATGCAAAGG
This sequence comes from Clostridiaceae bacterium UBA5444, assembly GCA_002426575.1. GTDB lineage: Bacteria > Bacillota > Clostridia > Clostridiales > Oxobacteraceae > UBA5444. Next base: position 6,836 of record DIRE01000053.1, read on the forward strand.
ATACCAAAATTGATTCTTACAACACAGCAGTAAATGGAGTTTTAGATACA
>DIRE01000052.1 GCA_002426575.1 Clostridiaceae bacterium UBA5444
TAAGCATACTTCCATATAAAAGCAGCTTTATCTTATTTCTTTCTTTAACCAATATTCTCACCTCTATTAATTTATTTTTAATTACTGTACATAAATTTACATATATACATCAATTACTTTAATCACTTTAATCACATATCCTTGATTTCCTTTATTCTATCAAATATATTAACTAATTTCTACTAAGTTTTATTTGAAATAAAAACGACCCGCTAGTCTTAGGCTTTACAACCTTTAAACCAGCGGGTTCTAATTTTTTATATCATTTACTGTTTAATTATAGTTTTATCCTCATCTTATGCCATTAAGCTACCATTCTAAAATTTATCTCCAAAAAACACTAAAACTCCATAAAATCAAGGAATTTCTATTCTATTAAAAGTATTGATACAATGTGTGTCAAAATGTGTGTCAAATAGCTTCAAACCTTTGATATGTATGGTGGAGGCGAGGGGTGTCGAACCCCTGTCCGAAAGTCGGAAAATCCAAATTTCTCCGAGCGCAGTTAGTGTTTTAACATTCCCTCTAGCAAACTCCCACTAACAGGATTTTGCCTTCAGTAGCTTCATAATTTCCGTTCCATGCTCAAAGCTTTGCAAGGCTCGGTTCCCTACTAGTCGACGCCAAATCCAGGGCCGTAGGACTCCCCGGTTTGACGAGCAGCTGTTATTAAGCTGCTAAAGCGTAATTATTGTTATCGTTTAATTTTTGATTCCAGCTTTTTAACGTGGTACCAGAATCCAAACCACGGCTCGCTTATTGGCCTTACCGTACCCCCGTCGAAACCAAGCACGCCCCCATGTATTATAGATATGCAAAGACACTAACACTAATACTGATTTCCTTCCTTAAACTGTCTTTCCATCTCTCTTTCAGCACTCTTCTTTGCTATGTCGTCACGTTTGTCATAAAGTTTCTTGCCCTTTGCAACTGATAGATTAACCTTTACAAGGCCTCTCGATAGGTATAGGGACAATGGAATTAACGAATATCCTCTTTGGGTTGTATACTCTTCTAGTTTTCTTATTTCTTTTTTATTTAACAAAAGCTTTCTTTTCCTCAGAGGATCTCTATTAAACACATTTCCTTTTTCATATGGGCTTATGTGCATATTATATAGAAAAACTTCTCCCTTTTCAACCATGGCATAGCTGTCTTTTAAGTTAGCTTTTCCCTGCCTTATAGACTTTACCTCAGTGCCAATAAGAGATATACCTGCTTCATAGGTTTCTTCTATAAAGTAGTCATGTCTTGCTTTTCTGTTTTCTGCAAGTGCTTTTTTAACTTCACCCATATAATCACCTGAAATAATAATAAAGTGTAATCAGATAAAATACTAATAACCCGACTAGCACTTTATTATATCATAAAAATAATATTACGTAAACCATCTGATAAATTGTCATTTTATTACTCATCAAGTACAAAGTCGATGGAACCTTCTATTATATTAACCTTTGCAACCCTTATTTTTACTTGGTCTCCAAGTTTAAATATTCTTCTTGTCGTCTCACCTATAAAAGAATGATGCTTTTCATCATAATAATAGTAATCATCAACAAGGTTGCTTACATGTATTAAACCTTCTATAGTGTTTTCTAATTCAACAAATAATCCAAAAGGAGTAACACTGCTTATTATTCCAGTATATACTTCTCCTATCCTATCTTTCATATACTCAGCTTTTTTAATATCATCTACTTCTCTTTCTGCTTCTTGGGCTGTAACCTCTGTTTCGCTGCTTAATTTTGACGCATATTTTACAAATCCAGTTAATTTCTTTTCTCTCTTTTCTGTTATGGTTCCTGCTAAATATTCGCTTATTATTCTGTGTATTGTAAGATCTGGGTATCGTCTTATTGGAGATGTAAAGTGGGTATAGTATTTTGCTGCAAGACCAAAGTGACCTGTACATTCTGGTGAATATTTGGCCTTCTTTAAAGATCTTAACATCAAATTATTAATAATTGCTTCCTCTTTTTTACCTTCAACTTTTTCCACAATATCTTGCAAGGCCTTTGGGTGGATTTCATTTATTCCTTTTATATGGTACCCAAAATTGCTTATAAACTCGTTAAAGGCTTGTAACTTTTCAATATCCGGATCTTCATGAATCCTATATACAAATGGTAGATTAGTCCAATACATATGCTCTGCCACGGTTTCGTTAGTGACAAGCATGAACTCTTCTATAATCATATTGGATATTTCTCTATCAAAAGGTCTTATGTCGATGGGCTTACCCCTATCATCGAGTATTATCTTGCACTCCTGCATATCAAAGTCAATGCTTCCTCTTTCCATCCTTTTGTTTCTAAGTATATTGCATAGCTCTTCCATAAGCTTAAAATCATCATAAAGATACCCGTATCTCTCTTTTAATTCCTCATCTTTCCCCTTTAATATTGCTGTTACATCCTTATAGGTCATTCTCTCTTTAGTTCTTATAACACTTTTAAATATTTCATAGTTTATAACTTTACCTTTATTATCAATATCCATTACAACAGATAAAGTTAGCCTATCTACTTTAGGGTTTAGACTGCATACTCCGTTTGACAGCTTTTTAGGAAGCATTGGTATTACTCTGTCAATTAAATATACACTAGTCCCTCTATTTTGGGCTTCTTTATCTATTACATCATTCTCCCTCACATAGTGGCTCACATCTGCTATATGAACCCCAAGCCTATATCCTACTTTAGGCAATCTCTCGATGGATACTGCATCATCTAGATCCTTTGCATCGTCCCCATCTATTGTTACAATATTTTTATCTCTTAAATCCCTTCTGCCTTCATAATCTTTTTCTGCTACTTCGTCTGGTATATTCTCTGCTGCCATTTCAACTTCTTCAGGGAACTCTTCAGGAAGCCCATGCTTTCTTATAACGGATAATATATCAATGCCAGGCTCATCTTTATATCCTAAAATCTCAACTATCCGGCCTTCAGGATTTCTCCTAGCTTCTGGCCATTTTATTATCTCTGCAACCACCTTTTGACCAGTTTGTGCTTTATTTGCCTCAGCTTTAGGTATAAAAACGTCTTGGGATATCCTTCTGTCATCAGGAACTAGAAAGCCAAAATGTTCACTATTTTCATATACACCTACAATTTTCTTGTTTGCCCTCTCTAATATCTTTATTATCTGCCCTTCGCCGCTTTTCTGTACATCATCTTTTTTAAGTATCTTTGCTACAACCCTATCATTATTCATTGCTCCGCTCATATTTTCAGCTGATATATGTACATCTGGCACATCATCCTCGTCAGGCAATACAAACCCATACCCTCTCTGATTTCCCTGAAGCTTTCCCACAACCAGATTCATCTTTTCAGGTACTCCGTATCTACTTTTTTTAGTTTTAAATATCAGGCCCTCTGCTTCCATCTCATCTAGGAGATTATAAAATGCATTCTTTTCAGTTTTAGGTATCTTAAATACCTCTATTAATTCATCTGCAAGCTTTGGGTTATATGCAGTTTCCCTCATAAATTCAAGAATACTTTCCTTTGTTTCCAAAATAAATTCCTCCAATTAAATACACAAATATATTTTTAGCTGATATACTTATTATACAAATATTATCCATCATGTATACAATAATTACATTAAAATCACTAACTACCATAAAGATATAGCTTTTTAAACTCTCCTGGAGATATTCCTTCAGTCTTTTTAAATACAAAGCAAAAATAACTTGTGTCCTCAAATCCACATAGGGAAGATACATCCTTTATCTTTAAGCTATCATCTTTAATAAGCATGTCTTTACTCTTGTTTATTCTTATATTGTTGACATATTCAAAAGGTCTTATTCCAAGTATGTTCTTAAAAAGCATACATAAATACTCAGGTGTTACGCCAATTGTATTTGAAAGCTCTTCTAATGTAATTGGCCTATTATAATTTGCTTCAACAAATTCAAAAACAGGCTTTAGTTTTAAATATTTGGCCTGCATTGAGGTATCATTGCTCTTTGATATATATTTTAGCATATCCATAAGAAGTCCGTATATATGTTCAGAGCACTTTACCCCCCTTAGATTATCTTCAGTAGACATTATGTTGTAGATTTGCCTTATTCTAAATAAAAGTGCTTCAGGGTTTGATATAAAATACGCCCCTGATTTATCTATTCCAATAACTTTTAGCAGTCTTTCAATTTCATATCCATTAAAACTAATCCAGCAAACCATCCAAGGTTTTTTGACCTCATAATATTCATGAGGTATTTCAGGGTATATAAACATTCCCATACCCTCTTTTACCCTTATTTTCCTTGGCCCAATAACTAGTTCACCCTCCCCATCTAAACACTGTATCCATTGGTATTGGTTAAATCCTGCAGGCCTAAAAATATGTTCCTGATGATACATACAGCCTATTGTCCCAAAATATAAAGGCAAAGATTTTTCTATTTCTGTAGGAGTTGATATTATCATATTAGACATATTAATCACCGTAATTTTAAATAATATTAATATACTTATATATATACTAAAATTCTTTTATAGAATAATCAATAGACTAATCTTACAATATTAATATAGTTATAAAAAAGGAGGCTTTTATTATGAATAAAGATTGGGAAAATGTAAATTGCTTACACAAAAATTGTTTAAAAAACAGATCCTATTTCATGTCCTACAAAGATAAGCAATCTGCACTAACTTATGATAGGACAGCTTCATCAGGCTTTAAGCTTTTAAATGGCAGATGGGATTTTTATTATTCAAATTCACCTGCTGAGGCACCAGAGAACTTTTATACTTTAGATTTTAATGCAGATAATTGGGATACCATTGAAGTACCTGGTCATTGGCAGCTTCAGGGATTTGGAAAACCTCATTATACAAATGTTCGCTACCCTTTTCCAGCAGATCCACCTCATGTACCTTCTGATAATCCTACGGGATGCTACAGGCGTTTCTTTACGATTCCTAAAGACTGGCTTAGCAAAACAATAGTTTTAAGATTCGAAGGAGTGGATAGTTCTTTTAATGTATGGGTAAATGGAAAAGAGGTTGGCTATAGTCAAGTAAGTAGAATGCCATCAGAATTTGATATAACTGATTATGTACATGAAGGTGAAAATTTAATTTCTGTAAAGGTGTATAAATGGTGTGATGGAAGTTATATAGAAGATCAAGACATGTGGTGGCTAAACGGTATATTTAGAGATGTATATATAATAACAAAAGAGCCTTCACATATAGAAGATTTCTTTGTAAAAGCAAATCTTAAAAATAATTATAAAGATGGTTGTCTAGATGTTGAGGCAGACTATACATTAAAAGAAGACTGCAGTATAGACGCAGAACTACTAGATTCTAATATGAAAACTATAACAAGAACCTCTGCCATTTTAGAAAAAGATACTAATTCAATTAATCTTTCAATGAATATAGATGAGGTTAAAGTATGGTCTGCAGAAAGCCCTTATCTATACAACCTGCTTATAACATTAAAAAACTCAGCTAAAGATGTGGTTGAAGTTATACCATGTAGGGTTGGGTTTCGTACCATAGAAATAATAGATGGAAGATTCTTGGTAAATGGCAAGGCAATAAAAATAAAAGGTGTAAACCGTCATGATTGGCATCCAGACCTTGGACGAGCAGTACCAGTTGATTGGATGAAAAAAGATATACTGCTTATGAAGCAGCATAATATAAATGCTGTTAGAACTTCGCACTACCCAAATGATACAAGGTTTTATGATTTATGCGATATATTAGGGATCTATGTTATAGATGAAGCAGACCTTGAATGTCATGGTATTTCATATGCAGGAGACATAAATATGCTAAGCAAAGATGATAGATGGAAGGATGCATATTTAGATAGAATGGAGCGCATGGTAGAAAGAGATAAAAATCATCCTTCTATTATAATGTGGTCTCTTGGAAATGAATCAGGCTTTGGCTCAAACCATGAAGCAATGGCTGCATGGTGTAAACGTAGGGACGATACAAGGCCTATACATTATGAAGGAGATTCTGAAGCTAAAGTAAGCGATGTATATAGCACGATGTATACATCCGTTGATGATTTAATTGATAAATGCAAAACTGATTTAGATAAGCCCCACCTTCTTTGCGAATACGCTCATGCAATGGGGAATGGCCCTGGAGGTCTTAAGGAATATTGGGATGCATTTTATAAATATGATGGGCTAATGGGCGGCTGCATTTGGGAATGGGTAGACCATGGCATAAGGCAATTTTCAGAAGATGGCAAAGAATACTATGCATATGGTGGAGATTTTGGTGATTTACCTAATGACTATAATTTCGTAATAGATGGTCTTGTTATGCCTGATAGAACCCCATCTCCAGGCCTTATTCAGTATAAAAAAATAATAGAGCCTGTAAAGGTTCAGGCAGTAGATTTAAATAAAAAAGAGGTAAAAATAACCAATCTTTATGATTTTATTTCTCTTGATGATTTAACCATGGCTTGGAATATCACTTGTGATGATAAAATAGTTCAAAGTGGTAATTTTGATTTTGGTCATATATTGCCTAAAGAAAGCAAAATTATAGCTCTGCCCATTGAACCAATTGAAAATGTACTTCCATCTACAGATTATTATCTAAATATATATTTTACGCTTTCTAAAGATGCTGCTTGGGCTTATCATGGCCATGAAGTAGCATGGGCACAGTTTAAAATGCCTATTGAGTCAAATGAGCATTTGCCTCATACAGCAAAGTTTAATATGATGCCTTTATCTGTTTCAGAAAAAAATAATAACCTATATATATATGGAGATGACTTTAAAGTATGCTTTGATAAAGCATTAGGAGTTATAAATGAATGGACATATAGAGGAAAAACCCTATGCATAAATGGTCCTAAACTAAACTTTTGGCATGCGCCAATTGATAATGATATGAATATTAAGGGAAAGTGGTACGAAGCCTTTTTAAATAAGCTTCAGCATAGGATTGAAAGCTTCAATTGGTCAATGAACGGGGAAACCTCAGTTAACATTACCATTGAATCTTATATAGCTCCACCAACCTATAGTATAGGGTTTAAATGCACATACAATTATAAAATACTTGGAAATGGCACAATTACTATGGATATTAAAGGAGATCCTAAAGGAGATATTGCAAACATGCTTCCAATGCTTCCTAAAATAGGACTTCAAATGGAGATTCCAAAATATCTTGATACTTTCAAATGGTATGGCAGAGGCCCTGGGGAAAGTTACCCTGATTCTAAAGAGGCAAATAAATTTGGAGTATATACAAAGAACGTGGATGATCTATTTACAAATTATGTTTTCCCTCAAGATAATGGAAATAGATCTGATGTAAAATGGGTTTCAGTTGTTGATGAAAATGGTTTAGGTTTTATGGCTAATGGCATTCCTGATTTAAACTTCTCTGCATGGAGATATACTGCAGAGAATATAGAAGGCGCTAAGCATAGACATAAACTAATACCAAGAGATTTTATAACACTTAATTTAGATCTAAAGATAAGTGGACTTGGGAGCAATAGCTGCGGTCCTAAGCTTCCACAAGAATATAGCGTAAATCCTGGGATGTTTAATTTTTCTATACAGCTTACACCATATTCTGTAAATGAGATATCTTCTGTACTGCTTGGCAAATATAAAGTTAATAGGTAAGAAGTAAGAGTTAAAAGTTAAAAAGCAAAAGGCAAAAGGCAAAAGTCCCTACATAACTTGGATTTATATGGGGACTTTTGTTCTTTACTAAATATTTAAAAAATTGTTAACATATTTATAGTATACTTTATATATAGCCTTAATATAATACTTTTTTAATTTTTAATATGGCATTATGAATTGAAAAATGGTAAACTTAATGAGTTTCGCATAAAGATCATATGGAGGGACACTGATGCAAAAGTCTATAAGTACAATTCTTATATCAACAGTATTATTTATAGTCTTAAGTACTGCAGCTAAAGCAGATATCGCCCCTGTTACTGTTAAAGAAGATGGGGCTGAACCTATAGAGGCCCCTAAGGTTTCAATTGAATCTGCTGATATTACTGTATCACCAAAAGGTGATGGATTTAGTTTCGACTGTACATATGTAATTAAAAGTCTTGCAGATGATACTAACATACTGCTTGGAATCTCTGGAGATCCTGGCTATACGCTAGAGGTAGGCTACATTGAAAATCTTGATGTTTACATTAATGGGACACATACGGAGTATAAAATTTACGATACAACCAAAAACCTCTCAGAGGATCGAAAGAACCAAAATATGTCTTTAAATTTTAAATGGCATACATTCCAAGTCCCTATAAAGGCTAGTGAGCCAACTATTGTAAAAGCATCCTATAATACTATATGGAGAATATTTGATCAAAACAAAACTAGTCCTTATTATATTATTCCATTTATTTTATCAATGGATAAACTGTTTTTTAGTAATAAAGGTAATTATACTATTAGATACGTAAGTGATGATATTATAAATATTGCAGATGTAAAAGTAATGATGAATTCTATGCTTGAGCCTAATATAATTTCCCAGGCAATACTATCTCCTGAATGTAATGAGAAACAAATTGTGTGGAAATTTAATGATATCAAAGACTTTCAGGACTTTAGGCTTATTATTCTGCCGCCAAAGAGGTTAGCCATGAATTTTAAGTCTAATACTAGCCTTGACCCTTCAATAAGATGGGCAATGTTAAATAATGATTATGAGAAATTAGCAACCCTATTTGAGGATGTTGCCAAAAAAAATGTACCAAATGATTTAAGCAGCGAAGATATTGGTACAGCAGCCTACCTTTCTGCAGAGTTCTATTTTAGGGTAAAAAACTATGATAAGGCTCTTGAAATGCTGTCTCTTCCAAACCAGACAACACTTTGGCCTTCAAATATAAAATGCGAGTATATATCTGCTCTTAAATATGAGAATGAAAACAATTATATAATGCTGCTTGATGAATTAAAAAAGCTGCAGCAGTATAAGGATTACATATTAGTATCAGATTTTGCTGAAAAGAAGTTAGAAGATATAAGTAAGGTTCCCCCTCCTAAAGTAGAAAGTGATTCTGAAGCCGAAGATGAAAAAGACCCTGATAGCTTTTTAGTCAAACTTTATGATAATCGTATATATCTTTCAACATTAGTAATATTGCTTGTTCTTGCATACCTAGTATACAAAGCTCCTACAAAAAAGTAACTGTTCGTTTTTAAATCGGATATGTTGGTTGACTTGCGCTGCACGCTGCTACAGTAAACCAACATATCCTAACTAATAAACTTTGCTTGCTATTTAGTTACTATTGGTAGTTCATGCTTCCTGCCCAAACAAATGGCATTGGAAATACTGATTCTATAAATTCTTTTATAAGCGGCTTATTACCTAATTCTAAACCTACCCCAATTACGTCTCCAAACACAAGTTTTGTTAATTTTTCTAAATCGTTTATGCATAAAACTTCATTTTCTATCTTAAAAATGTATTTGTTACCTTCATAGTCTTCTTCAATAAATTGAATATTATCTGCTATATTTTTATCTACGTGCTGTTTAAAATATGGAAGCAGTTTATTCATCAAAGAAGTAAAGTCTAATATCTTTATTGTTCCTGAATTGTTAACTTTGCTTATCTGTATTTTATTTTTTTCTGCAATACTCATAATTGGGTCATTAAATGGATACACAACCCCCATGGTATTTAATTTACAAATAGATACAATATTTTGTAAAGCCTTAAATACTTTCTCCCTATCCCCTGCAAACTCAACTACTTCTGCTCTTATATTCTCTTCATTTATTATTTCCAAAACAATGTATCCTACTGCTTTTCCACCTTGCTTAATTAAAAATACTTTATATGTTAAGTAAGCCCAGTTAGTTGTTGCGCCCTTTAAAAGCATCTTAAACTCATGCATTGTTCTATAATATCTAGTAGATTCTTTTGAATATATATTCACCATATCCTCAATATATTCTCCGGGCTTTACATCTATTATTTCAAAATCTATATCATTATCTTTTGGCTCTATATTAAATTCTCCAAACTCCCCTACATTGCAGCAGCCTCTCCTTGTATATAGACTTCTTGAACCTGAAACAAACATAACATCAACTGAATCTTCCCTCATTATCTTTTCTGCATCATCAAGCAGCATAGATGAATATCCTTTGCCCCTGTATCCTTCATCCGTACAAACGGCACCTATTGAAGCTGCACCAATTGGAACCCCTTCAATCATCACTGTGGTCTCATAAAAATTCACATCTGCAACAGGTTTATTATCACAAGATATAACCCTCATGCATCTTAAATTATCTTCACTCAACAAAAGTGGAAATTCCTCCTGCATAGTAGGCTTGTACCCATGAAAATGCCTAAATGTTTTGTTTATTAGGTCTACCACCTTTTGTAATTCTTCCTTTTTACACGCCCTTGGTCCCTCCATACATTTACCCCCTAAGTCATATTTTTTGTATAATAGCTATATTTAAAAAATAGAGGCTTAAAAAGCCTCTATCTATTATAATATCTTAAGAAGTATTCCGCCATACTTAACTATAACTGGAGCAAATAAAAGAGATACTATTGCAATAAGCTTAATTAGTATATTCATTGCAGGTCCCGCCGTATCCTTAAACGGATCTCCTACTGTGTCCCCTATTACTGCTGCAGCATGGGCTTCACTTCCTTTTCCTCCATGCTTTCCAGTCTCTATATACTTCTTTGCATTATCCCAAGCTCCTCCAGAGTTGGACATCTGAATTGCAATTAAAAGCCCTGTGACAACAGATCCTGCTATAAGTCCTCCTAAGGCTTCTTTCCCAAGAATAATTCCTATAAGTATAGGGATTACAACTGCAAGTATACCTGGAAGCAGCATCTGTTTCAATGCTTCAATTGTTGATATATCAACACATTTTTTGTAATCAGGTTTATTTTTTCCTTCCATAATACCTGGAATCTCTTTAAACTGCCTCCTCACCTCTTCAATCATTTCAAAGGCCGCCTTACCAACTGCCTCCATTGCCATGGCAGCAAATAGATATGGTATCATGCCGCCTATTATTAAACCTATAAGTACCATTGGATTTAAAAGATCAATTGAGTTAAGTCCAACTGCCTGTGAGAAAGATGCGAAAAGTGAAAGTGCTGTTAAAGCAGCAGAGCCTATTGCAAATCCTTTTGCAATTGCTGCCGTTGTATTTCCTACAGAATCCAATGTATCTGTAACCTCTCTTACTGATTTAGGAAGCCCTGCCATTTCAGCTATTCCCCCAGCATTATCTGCTATAGGGCCATAAGCATCTACGGCCACAGTAAGCCCTGTAGTTGAGAGCATGCCAACTGCAGAAAGTGCAACTCCATAAAGACCTTTTGCCACCATTTCAGGATTTGATGTACCCCCAGTTAAATAAAATGCTAAAAGTATGGCTATTGCTATAAAAATAACTGGAAGCGCGGTAGAATACATTCCAACTGCAAGACCGCTTATTATTGTAGTGGCAGCCCCTGTTTCAGATTGCTTAGCAATCTTTTTTACATGCTTATAATCAGCTGATGTATAAACTTCTGTGATCTGCCCAATCAAAGCTCCTGCTACTATTCCTGATGCTACTGCATAAAATGGAGTTAAATCCCCTTTAAATACAAAATAGCTTAAAACTCCGCCTAATATTAATACAAGTATACTTCCAATATATGTTCCGTTTTTCAAGGCCTTTTGAGGATTTTGGTTTTTTCCTCCCTTTACAAAAAGAGCCCCTATTATAGATGCTATTATGCCTGATGCTGCTAGAAATAGTGCATAAAATGCACCTTCTCCACCTGCATAAACTGCTGATCCAAGTACAATAGCAGATATTATGGAGCTGCAATAAGATTCAAATAAATCTGCACCCATACCTGCTACGTCTCCAACATTATCCCCCACGTTATCTGCTATAACTGCTGGATTTCTTGGGTCATCCTCTGGAATTTCCTTTTCAATCTTTCCAACAAGGTCTGCACCCACATCTGCTGCCTTTGTGTATATTCCTCCCCCAACACGGGCAAATAATGCGATTGAACTTGCACCAAATCCAAATCCAGTGATAATATTTACATCTTTAAAAATATAGTAAAAAATGCCTACACCTAGTAGACCAAATCCTGCAACATACATACCTGCTGCAGCTCCTCCTGAAAACGCAACCTCGAGGGCTTTATTCTGACCCTTTTGGGCGGCATTTGCTGTTCTTACATTAGCTTTAGTTGCTACCTTCATGCCAAAATAGCCCGCTCCTGCTGAAAATAATCCCCCAAATAAAAATGCAATGGCCGTCTGTATATTAATTAATATACTTATGGCTAAAATTACAATAGCCATGAACACTGATAAGGTTTTATACTCCCTTATAAGAAATGCCATGGCTCCTTCGTATATATAGTTTGCAATCTCCTTCATCTTTTCGTTACCAGGTTCTTCTTTCTTTACCTTAAAAGATAGGTATACCGCAAATAGTAAACCTATCACACCTGTTATGGGTGCAAGTATCAATAAACTGCTGCCCATCTAATCCGCCTCCTACTAATTTAATAAACTTTTAAATTAAAGCTTTTTAGTAATTCATATAGAGTCGAGATTATCTAAAAGAGATTTCTTCATATATTATTAATATTAAATAAATTTAATATTAAATTTATTTATTTCCTAGTACCGTAAGTGCTATTGTAGTTATAACAAATATAATCATAAAAACAATTGTTGAAATAACAAGCTTTCCCTCATAGCTTCTTCCTTTGTTTTTGCCAAAAAATGTTTCTGCTCCTCCTGCAGTAATTCCAGCTATTCCTGTTGATTTACTAGGTTGAAGAAGAACAGACCCAATCACTCCAACACTTGCAATAATGTGAATAACCGTAAAAAACGTATTCATATTTTTTACCTCCATACTATGTAATAATATTTTAGTTCTAGTAATACGTATATTTAATTCATAGTTAAAATAAAGCTCCTAGTACACTAACACATCTCTATTCCATAAGATATATTCTATCACAGTAATATTTAAAAAACAATAATAAAGGTTTTAATACCCAATATTAAAAATAGACAAAGGCCGCCTTAAAAAGTATCTATTGTGGTCTTTGTCTATTAAATTGCATTATAGGATAACTATAAAAGGTTTATTTTAAATTGTAGAATGCATCTTTTCCTAAGTACTCAGCTGCATCTTCTAGTTCTTCCTCAATTCTTAGAAGTCTATTGTATTTAGAAACCCTTTCAGATCTAGATGGTGCTCCTGTTTTGATCTGTCCTGCGTTTACTGCAACAACAAGATCTGCAATTGTTGTATCCTCAGTTTCTCCAGAACGGTGTGAAACTACTGCAGTATATCCTGCTCTTTCAGCCATCTGAATTGTGTCTAAAGTTTCTGTAAGCGTACCAATCTGGTTTAATTTAATTAAAACTGAGTTTGCAACTCCAAGCTCTATTCCCTTTTTAAGTCTTTCTGTATTTGTAACAAAAAGGTCATCTCCAACTAGCTGAATCTTCTTGCCGAGTCTATCAGTCAGTACCTTCCAGCCATCCCAATCCTCTTCTGCTAATCCATCTTCAAGAGATACAATAGGGTATTTTTCTACTAAAGATTCATAGAAAGACACCATTTCCTCTGCAGTATATACCTTTCCTTCTCCATCAAGATGATACTTTTTATCGTCTTTGTAAAGTTCACTTGCTGCAGCATCTATAGCAATGGATATGTCTTTGCCTGGTTTATATCCTGCTTTATCTATTGCCTCAATTATTACCTTTATTGCCTCTTCATTAGATGAAAGGTTTGGAGCAAATCCACCTTCATCACCTACACCTGTTGCTAGTCCTTTTTTATTAAGGGTTGATTTTAGTGCATGGAATGTTTCTGCACACATTCTAAGTGCCTCAGTAAAGGAGCTTGCTCCTACAGGCATTATCATAAACTCCTGTATATCAACATTATTATCTGCATGAGCCCCACCATTTAGTATATTCATCATAGGCACTGGAAGAGTCTTTGAATTTACCCCTCCTAGGTACTGATAAAGGCTCATATCTAAAGATTCTGCAGCAGCCCTTGCAACTGCAAGTGATACTCCAAGTATTGCATTAGCTCCTAATTTTGACTTATTTTTAGTACCATCAATCTCAAGCATTGTTTTATCAACCAAAACTTGCTCATATACATTCATTCCAATGAGGTTTGGGGCGATAACACTATTTACGTTATCTACTGCCTTTAATACCCCTTTCCCAAGATATCTCTTCTTATCTCCATCTCTAAGCTCCACAGCTTCAAAAGCACCTGTTGATGCTCCAGATGGTACTGCTGCCCTTCCTACTGTTCCATCCTCTAGGAAAACCTCAACCTCAACTGTTGGATTAGCCCTTGAATCTAATATTTCTCTTGCAGATACATCAATTATCTCCATATATGCTCTCATTTAATATCCTCCTTTCATATAGCTTATTTTTTACATATAAATAATATTAATACTCTATATTTAATATTATTCAGTGATAATGCTCTCCCCAGTCATTTCCTTAGGTATTGGAAGCTTCATCATCTTAAGAATTGTTGGTGCAATATCTGAAAGCCTTCCACCTTCTCTTAAATTCACATCTTCTTCTCCTAAAACTACAAATGGAACAAGGTTTGATGTGTGTGCAGTCATAGGTTCGCCAGTTTCTAGGTCAATCATTTTTTCAACATTTCCATGATCTGCTGTAATTATAAGATTTCCACCGACTTTAGATACTTCATCTACAATTCTTCCCATACAACTATCTATTGTTTCAACTGCTTTAACTGCTGCTGGGATTATGCCTGTATGGCCAACCATGTCAGGATTTGCAAAGTTTAGAATTATTAAGTCATACTTTTGCTGCCTTATTTGCTCTATAACAGCATCTGTAACCTCAAGTGCACTCATCTCAGGCTGCATATCATAAGTTGGAACCTTTGGTGATGGAATTAATATTCTATCTTCTCCTTCATTTGGAGTTTCAACTCCCCCATTAAAGAAGAAAGTAACATGAGCATACTTTTCGGTTTCTGCTATTCTAAGCTGCTTTAGTCCTTGTTTGCTTACATACTCGCCTAAAGTATTTTCATAACTTTCAGGGGCATATGCAACCTTTACACCTTCTATTGTCTTATCATATTGTGTCATGCATACAAAATATGTTGGGAAGTACTTCCTTTCAAAACCTGAAAACTCTTTATCAACTATTGATCTTGTTATCTCTCTTGCCCTATCAGGTCTAAAATTGTAAAATATAACCGAATCATCTTCCTCTATTTTGGCTGTAGGTTTTCCACCTCTCATTATAACTGTAGGGAGCACAAACTCATCAGTTTTATTATTCTCATAGGATATTTCAACAGCATCAACTCCTGTTTGTGCTGTCTCACCTTCTCCTTTAACTAATGCATTGTATGCAAGGTTAACTCTTTCCCATCTTTTATCTCTATCCATTGCATAGTATCTTCCAGACACTGTAGCAACTTTTCCTATACCTATCTCTGCCATATATCTTTCAATCTCTGCAACATAGCCTTTTCCGCTTGAAGGTGGAACATCTCTTCCATCTAGGAAGCAATGAACATATACATCTTCAAGCCCCTTCTCCTTTGATAGCCTAAGAATTGCTTTTAAGTGATCTATATGGCTATGAACTCCACCATCTGAAAGAAGTCCCATAAGGTGAAGCTTTGTACCTTTTTCCTTTGCATGTTCAATTGCACCTAAAATAGCCTCATTTTTATAAAAATCTCCTGTTTCAATCTCTTTACTTATTTTTGTAAGTTCTTGGTAGATTACTCTTCCAGCACCAATGTTTAAATGTCCTACTTCAGAGTTTCCCATTTGGTTTCCTGGCAGCCCTACATTTAGTCCGCTAGCACTTATTACTGTATTAGGATATTTTTTAATTATATTATCCCAATTAGGTGTATTTGCCATTACCTCTGCATTTCCTACTTTATTGTCGCTTATTCCCCATCCATCAAGAATCATAAGCATATTTAATTTTCTGTCCATATACTAACCCCCTTAGAAGTTTACTATTGCTGCAAACTCCTCTACTTTTAAGCTGGCGCCTCCAACTAAGGCTCCATCTATATCGCTCATTGCCATCTGCTCTTTTATAGTTGAAGATTTAACGCTTCCACCATATTGTATCCTAACCTTATCTGCAGTATCTTTACCAAACATATCTGCAACCTTTTCCCTAATAAATTTAATAACGTCATTTGCATCCTCTGATGTTGCTGTCTTTCCAGTTCCTATTGCCCATATCGGCTCGTAAGCTATAATCATCTTTTCTACTTGTTCTTTTTCAAGTCCTTTTAAATCCTTTTTAATTTGGTTTTCAATTATATCAAAAGTTTTGTTTTGTTCTCTTTGTTCTAAAGTCTCTCCAACACACATAATTGGGATTAGTCCATGCTTAAATGCTGTATGAACTTTCTTATTTACTGTTTCATCAGTTTCTGCAAAATACTGTCTTCTTTCAGAGTGTCCTATTATTACAAATTCGATTCCAAGAGACTTAAGCATAAGTGGTGATACCTCTCCAGTAAATGCTCCCTGCTCTTCAAAGTGCATATTTTGTGCACCAACTTTAATGTTTGTTCCTTTTGCAGCCTCTACAACTGCAGGTAGATCTATAAATGGAGGGCATACTATTACCTCACATTTTGCATCCTTAACTTTATCTTTTAAACCATTTATTAATTCTGCTGCCTCTTTAATATCTTTATTCATCTTCCAGTTTCCTGCTATTACGGGTTTTCTCATATTATTACCTCCTCGATTTATATACAAATAAAATAGTAAAGGCACTCTTCTTTATATAATATCAATAAAGAGTGCCCTAAATCAACAACTTAGGGACACTTATTTCTATAAAATGTCCCAAAAATATTTATTTGTCATTTAATGCTGCAATTCCTGGTAATTCAAGTCCTTCCAAGAATTCTAATGAAGCTCCGCCGCCTGTTGAAATATGTGTCATTTTATCTGCATATCCAAGCTGTTCTACAGCAGCTGCAGAGTCCCCTCCACCTATTATTGTAGTACCATTAACATTTGAAAGTGCTTCAGCTATTGCCTTTGTTCCAACTGCAAATGCAGGCATCTCAAATACTCCCATAGGGCCATTCCATACAACTGTCTTTGCATCTGAAATAGCATCTTTATAAAGCTTTACTGTTTTTGGACCAATATCTAGTCCCATATAATCTTTAGGGATTTTATCAATATCTACAGTCATATGATCAGCATCAGCTTTAAACTCAGTTGCTACAACATTATCAACTGGGAGAAGAAGTTCTACTCCCTTAGCTTTTGCCTTTGCAATCATTTCTTTAGCATATTCAACCTTGTCTCCTTCAAGCAATGACTTTCCTGTTTCGAGACCCATTGCTTTTACAAATGTGTATGCCATTCCTCCGCCTATTATTAACTTATCAACCTTTTCTAATAGGTTGTTAATTACTCCTATTTTGTCAGAAACTTTTGCTCCTCCAAGTATTGCAACAAAAGGTCTTTCAGGATTATCAAGAGCTTTTCCCATAACCTCTATTTCTTTTTGGATAAGATATCCTGCAACAGCTGGAAGATGCTCTGCAACACCTGCTGTTGATGAATGTGCCCTGTGAGCAGTTCCAAAAGCATCGTTTACAAATATATCTCCAAGGCTTGCCAACTTTGCTGCAAACTCTTTGTCGTTTTTAGTTTCTCCCTTTACAAACCTTACGTTTTCAAGAAGTAGTATTTCTCCATCCTTTAACTCAGCAGATAACCTTTTTGCATTTTCTCCTACAACTTCTCCATCTTCTGCAAAATATACTTTAACTCCTAAAAGTTCTGATAATCTATCTGCAACAGGTTTTAATGAATATTTCTTTTCATATCCTTCTCCCTTTGGTCTTCCAAGGTGAGACATAAGTATTGTCTTTGCTCCATGTTCTTTTAAGTATTTTATTGTAGGAAGGGCTCCCCTTATTCTAATATCATCTGTAATGTTTCCTTCGCTATCTTGAGGAACATTAAAGTCGCATCTTACTAAAACCCTTTTGCCTTTAACTTCAATATCTTCTATAGTTTTTTTATTCACCTTTTTCACTCCCTTATTATATTAATTACATCTCTGTATTTACAATTATCTAAAAACAATTATGGCCTGGCCTCGCAGCCAAAACCACAAAACCAGACCATATATTAGTTAATTACATTCTTTCTGCAACAAAGTTTACAAGGTCAACAACCCTGTTTGAATAACCCCATTCATTATCATACCATGAAACTACTTTTGCTAGATTTCCTTCCATTACCATTGTTGAAAGTCCATCAACTATTGAAGAACGTGAGTCTCCTCTGTAGTCAATAGATACAAGTGGTTCATCTGAATATCCAAGTATTCCTTTAAGTTCTCCTTCTGCAGCTTTCTTAAATGCAGCATTAATTTCTTCTACAGATGTATTTTTCTTTGTTTCAAAAACAAGGTCTGTAACTGAAACTGTAGGAGTTGGAACCCTCATTGCAAGTCCATTTAATTTTCCTTTAAGCTGTGGAAGAACAAGTGCAACAGCTTTTGCTGCTCCTGTAGTTGTTGGTATAATTGATTCTGCAGCAGCTCTTGCCCTTCTCAAATCTTTGTGTGGAAGGTCGAGTATTCTCTGGTCGTTTGTATATGAGTGAACAGTTGTCATAAGACCTCTTACAATTCCAAAGTTTTCATCAAGAACTTTTGCAAAAGGTGCTAAGCAGTTAGTTGTGCATGATGCATTTGAAATAATGTTATGTTTTTTAGGATCATAATCCTTTTCGTTTACTCCAAGTACTATTGTTATATCTTCATTCTTTGCTGGAGCACTGATTATTACCTTTTTGGCTCCTGCTTCTATATGAGCACTTGCCTTTTCTTTGCTTGTGAAAAGACCAGTTGATTCAATAACAATGTCTACTCCAAGTTCTTTCCAAGGTAAGTTCTTAGGATCCCTCTCTGCAAATATCTTTATTTCTTTACCATTAACTATTAAACTGTTTTCATTATAGTCAACAGTACCATTAAATCTTCCAAAGCATGAATCATATTTAAGAAGATGTGCTAATGTCTTAGTGTCTGTTAAATCGTTTATAGCAACGATTTCTACATCCTTATTTAAGTTTTCTTGAGCGATTTTAAACGCATTCCTTCCAATACGTCCAAATCCATTAATGGCAACTTTTGTAGTCATAAAAAAACCTCCTATAAATTTATTATATAATAATTAGCGATTGCTATACTTAGAGTCATGCTCTGTATTAATAGCAAAGCTACTTACCAAGCAATATTATACTTCTAATGCTCACTTCTTACAATCATCAATATCAAGAAGCCTTAATATCTCTCTTGCTGCACCCTCATCAGTTATAAGAACACTATTTTTATTGTATGTCTTTGTTGCAATTATTGCCTGAGCTTTACCCTTGCCTCCTGCAATAGCAACTATTCTTTCAATATCTTTTACATTTTCAAACCTTACTCCTATTGTGGATGTCCTTTCAATAACATTTCCATCTTTGTCAAAATAGTATCCAAATGCTTCAGCTACAGCACCTTTTTCAATTAGTTTGTTCATTCCATCGTCACTTATACCTCTTCTTTTGAGCATTTCATCAGCTCTTCCTATACCATATATGAGTAGGTTTGTATTGTCTATACTTTCTATTATTTCCTTAATTCCAGGTTCATTGAGTATGGTATCTAGAGTCTCTCTGCTCATAACATCTGGTACGTGAAGTAGTCTATACCCTGCGTTTAGTTTGTTTGCAAGGATTGCAGTTATAGTATTTGCCTGAGTTTCAACTATCCTCCCCATCCCGCCTCTTGCCGGAACTACTAATACATTATTTTTACCTGTTATCTTTGGGATATTGTTTACCAACTCTCCTACAGAAGATCCACCAGTTACTGCAATTATCTGGTTATCTGATATAACATTCTTTACATAATTTGCTCCCACTCTGCCTATTTCTTTAAGAAGCGCTGGATCATAGTCCACATCTCCAGGAACAATTATAACTTTTTCAAAATCAAGCCTTTGCTTTATAATGTTTTCTATGCTAGATAGACCTTTTAACTCATGTATAAATTCTTTTAAGGTATCAATTATCATAATGCCTTCATCGGTTACACTCATTCCCATTATATCTATATCTACTAATCCTTGATTCTTTAAAAAGTTTACTTCTGTTCTAACAGTTCTTTCTCCAAGAGAAAGCTGCGTGGCAAGAGCTCTTCTTCCAACAGGTTGATTAAAATAAATTGTCCTTAGAATAGTATATCTCTTTTCCAACAGTTCCATAATTTCCGGAACTATTCTTTGCTGTAGAAGCAATATATCTCTCAAAACATCACTACCTTTGGTCAAATTACGTCCCACCCTATTTCAATATGTCCCACTCACCATATATGTTAGCATTTTAGTTAAAATATTTCAATATAGTTTTTAAAATTTGGCTAATATCTTTTTCTTTTGCTTGCAGAGGGTATATTTAACTCTTCTCTATATTTTGCAACAGTTCTCCTTGATATGTCTATCCTAGATTTATTTAAAATATCTGTAATGGCTTGATCAGATAATGGTTTTTTAATATCTTCTAATTCTATTATCTCTTTTATTTTTACTTTAATGCTTTCTGTCGATATATTTCCTTTAGCCCCTGCATAAAGGCCCCTGCTAAAGAAAAATTTTAGCTGATAAAGCCCCCTATTAGTTTGAACATATTTTCCACTTATTGCCCTGCTTACCGTGGATTCATGAACCCCAATATTTTCTGCTACATCCTTTAATGTAAGAGGCTTTAAATATTCTATTCCCTTATCTAAAAAATCCTCTTGGTAATGTATTATAAAATTAACCACATTAAATAATGTAGTTTTCCTCTGGTCTATGCTTTTTATAAGCCATGCAGCAGAATCTAGTTTGCCTTTTATAAAATCTTTTACAATCTCATCATTATCATTAGACTTTAATATATTTCTATAATACTTATTAATTACTAACCTTGGGGTTATGCCTTCATTTAGCGTAACTACATACTCGCCATCAATTTTATCTACGCTTGCATCAGGGGATACATATTTAATAACTTCATTATCTGCAAATCCACTTCCAGGCTTTGGTTCAAGACTTTTAATTATATCACCTATGGATTGTGCCTCCTCAGGAGTTATATTAAGTTCTTTTGCAATAAGCCCATATTTATTTTCGCCTATCTCATTTAAATATTTATCTATAACTTTTTCAAATATTTCCGTAAAAGTCCCAAGTTCTTTTAATTGAATCAAAAGACATTCTTTTAAATCTCTTGCCCCAATACCTGATGGGTCAAAAGTTTGTATTATATAAAGTATATCTTCTACATCTTTTATAGAAACCTCCAAAGCCCCTGCCACATCTGCTAAATCAACCTTTAAATACCCAGAGCTGTCAATATTATCTATTAAGTATTCACCTATGGATAGTTTTAACTTATCACTTACAGTTAAATTAAGCTGCATGATAAGATGATCTCTTAATGTTACTGTGCTTTCTATAAAATTAAGAGGAGATGTGCCCTCATCTTCCTCATACTCATTTGAATTAAACTCAGTATCAGAGGCATGATAATAATCCCATTCGGAATTTTTGGCAACTTCTCCCCAATCAATCTCATTTTCTGCCTGCTTTTTTTCTTCAATTTCTATATCAAGTACTGGATTCTCTACTACCTGCTCCTCTACATATTCGTTTAATTCAATGGACGACATCTGTAATATTTTTATTGCCATCTGAAGCTGCTGTGTCATAACCAATTTTTGAGTTTGCTGCATAGATAAAGCAAAATCCATCTTCATTTTTATCCCCCACTATAACAAAGAACTTAGATATATAGTATATTATATCATAAAATAGGGAATTTAGTTAATAGTCAGAATTCCTTGTATTGTTAAACATGTCTAAAATACTTTGTACATTTATTTAAAATATATTTTATAATCCATAGGTTCTACATTCACATTTTCTATATTTTCGGTTTGGAATCCAAAGTTTACATATGCCTTAACACTGCTACTGTCATCATATCTTGTAATTATTAAGCATCTATCTGCAGTACAAGTAAAGACAACTTCCCCTTTGCTTAATACCTTGTATTCATTTCTTAAAGAAATTAATTCTTTTATATGGTGATATATATCTTTATTCCAGTTTTTCTCATTCCAATCCATGCATCCCCTACAATAAGGATCATTCTCCCCTTGAAGTCCTATCTCATCTCCATAGTATATAAGTGGTATACCAGGCATAAAGAATAAAAGTAAAAAGAAAAGCTTTTCTTTTTTTATGTCACCACTACATAGATTATATATTCTTTTAGTGTCATGCGAACCTGCTAGGTTGACCGAATAATTTATATTAACACCATATAAATTCTGTATTGTTAACCATTCTTCAACGAACATCCTAGATGTAATACACTGATCTACCACAGCTTTTTTTATCAGTTCTCTTAAAGGATAATTAGTAACACCATCAAAATATTGGGGGACATAGTCTTTGCCATAGCCCCATATCTCTCCTAAAATATATAAATTAGTTTCCTTTCTTATTCTTTTTAGAAGAGAGGTATGGATTTCAAACGGTACATCCAATCTTATACCATCAATTCCTTTATTCTTCCAATATTTTATCACCTTTATTGCATAATCTTGAACTTCAATATTTTTTGTATTAAGCTTTGGCAAAAAAGCTGCTCCTCCGCAAGCTTTATAAGGCGGATTATCTTTTATAGCAACTGGATAACTAAGTATATGGTACCAATCTGTATACTTGGACTTTTTTTGATTTAATAATATATCTTGAAAAGCAAAAAAGCCCGTACCAGTATGATTAAATACACCATCGATGATTACATATATATCTCTTTTATGACATTCCGTTATTAGCATTTCAAAATCATTCAAAGTACCAAAAGAAGAATCTATAGAAAAATAATCTTCGGTATCATATTTATGATTTGAAGGTGATTTAAATATTGGATTTAAATATATAGCCTTTATACCTAATTCTTTAATATAATCCAACTTGCTTATTATACCCCTTAAGTCACCGCCCATAAATGTCTCTTTATCAATATTACTTCCCCAAGTTTTTGTGTATAAAGGATCATTACTATTGTCACCATTGCAAAATCTATCAGGGAATACCTGGTAAATAACCCTATCTATCATTCTTTAACTCCTCCAGCCATAAGTCCTTGTATAAAGTATTTTTGACCTAAAATAAACACTATAAATACAGGCAAAACAGATGTAACCGTCCCTGCCATCAAGTATGGCCAGAAGGTACCATATTTGCCTGAAAAGTTTGAAATACCCACTTGTATTGTTGTAAATTCTGGTTTTGTTGTAACTAATAATGGCCATAAAAAGTCATTCCATCCAAACAGAAAAGTAAATATACCTAAAGATGCTATTGCTGGTTTTGAAAGCGGCATAATTATTTTCCAAAATATATATAAATCATTACATCCATCAATCTCAGCAGCCTCATCTAATTCCTTAGGTATAGTTAAAAAATATTGTCTAAACAAAAATATACCAAATGGGCTAAAAAGTCTTGGGATTATAAGTGCTTTCCTTGTATCAAGCCAGCCTAATCTTTGAACTATATTAAATAAAGGTATAATCTGCACGTAAAAAGGTATCATCATAGTGCCTAAAAATAAATAAAAAATAATATTTTTACCCTTGAAATTAATTCTTGCAAAAGGATATGCAGCTAATGCAGATATTAATATGGTACCTATTGTTATACATATTGTAACTATGAAACTATTTTTATAATAAGTCAAAAATGGTGCTGAATTCCAAGCTATTACATAGTTTTTAAATTCAAAAGTTTTTGGAAATAAATAAGGAGGATTAAATGTAAGTTTAAGTGGTTTTAATGATGTGGTAATCATCCATAAAAATGGCATAATCATAAGAAACGCACCTAAAACCAACAAAAAATACAATAGCACTTTTCTTAATACCTTCATTCTAGTTCTCCTCCCTTTTTATTTAATTTAAATTGTATAATAGTAGCTAAAAATATAAATATGAATATCACCCAGCTCACTGCAGAAGCATACCCCATGTTCCCAATAGAAAAGCCTTCACGATACATATAAAGCCCAAGTACATCGCTAGCCCCCATTGGTCCTCCTTTTGTCATAACATACACATGGTCAAATACTTGAAATGAGTCTATAAAACTCATTATAATAAGAAGTAGGGTTGTAGGTCTTAAAAAAGGTACTGTTACATATTTGAATTTTTCAAACTTAGTAGCACCATCTATGTCTGCTGATTCATATAATGCACCCGGTATACTTTGCATTGCAGATAAATATATTATCATATTAAATCCTATTCTCTTCCATATACCAACTAAAGATATAGATATCACCACCCAAAAAGGGTGAATAAGCCATGGAACAGATGGTAAATGTATATAATTTAAAAATTTATTTACTATACCTTGTGAAGGATCAAGCATATATTTCCAAACAATCCCTGCAGCTGCTGTAGCAGTTACTACAGGCATAAAATAAGCAGTTCTGAAGAAAACTTTACCTCTTACATCTTTATTTAATAGACTCGCTAATATAATCCCTATAATAATGCTTCCAAGAGTAACTAATATTGTATAAACTATAGTTATGAATAACGAGTTGTAAAACTCTAGGTTCTTAAAGATATTTATATAGTTTTTTAGTCCAACAAATTTTTTAGCGCCAAAGCCATCCCATTTCATAAGGCTTAGGTACAAAGAATATATTATTGGAATAACACTAAAAAACGAAAACAAGATCAACGCGGGTGATAAAAACAGGTACGCTATAATATTGTCTCGCTTTTTATTTAACATCATATCACCTCAAAATTAGTAGAAATTAGCCTATTGCTTTATTATAATATTGAATATAAAATATCAATTGAGGGCTATTTATGTCGAATAGCCCTCAATATATAATTTATTATTTTTCTAATGCACTATTAACTGCTTTTTCAGCATTTGATAGTGCCTCTTTTACGCTAACCTTTCCGTAATAGCATTTCTCTATTTCTTTTGCAAATGCAAGGGATGCTGAGGGGTATTCTAGTATAGATGGTCTTGCATGAGCATACTTTTGTTGTTCAACAAAAGTCATAAGCCTTGGTTCCGTGTCTTTTATCCAGTCCATATACTCTTGATTTTCAGCAACTTCTTTTCTTATAGGCATGAAAAATGTTTTCTTATCCCATTCAATTTGCGTTTTTGTATCTGTCATATAAGCTATAAATTTTGCTGCAGCTTTATTTTCTTTATCACCTTTTTTAAATGCAAAGATTTGTTCACCACCCATATTAGTTGCATACTTATTTTCTTCTGGTGTTGGAATCATAGCAGTACCAAAATCGAAATTTACAGAATCCTTCCAAATGCCAACCATCCAAGAACCATCTACTACCATGGCACATGTTCCTTTTGAAAAGTCATCCCAAGAACCAACAGGCGCTAGTTTTTTATTAATAAGCCCTACTAAAAAGTTTAAGGCTTTCTCCCCTTCTTCTTTATTAAATGCAGCCTTACCGTCTTTTATAAAATCTGCTCCAGCTTGCCATAAATACGGTTGTAACTGCCATGTTAGTCCTTCTCCATTATCTCCAACTTGCGTAAAAAATTCGAATCCATATGTTCCTGGTATCTTGTTAGATATAGTTTCAGAATATTTCTCAAGTTCCTCCCAGGTTTTTGGTGGATTATCCGGATCTAGACCTGCTTTCTTGAACATATCCTTGTTGTAAAATAGAGCTAGATTATTAGTACTTACAGGTAAAGAATATACTTTTCCATCTTGCTTACCGTATTCTAATAAAGAAGGATAAAAGCTGTCAATGTTAATGTTATTTTCTTTTATATAGCTGTCTAGCTCTAAAAGTTCTCCTGAAGACCTTAGCTTTGCCATTCCGGATATATCTGCAGCAGCCAAAGCAGGAGTGGTTTTTGAAGATATGCCAGCTTGAATCTTTGTCATAAGTTGATCGCCAGGTATAAATATTGGCTTTACTTCAATGTCTTCATTTTCTTTATTAAAATTGTCAACAAGCTCATTTATAGCCTTACCGTTATTACCATCCCAATAATGCCAAAACTCAATTACTGTTTTCCCCCCTTTATTAGAATCTGATGTTTTGCTGCTGTCACTGCAACCACTAAAGCCAAAAACAATCGAGATGCACAAAACTGAAGTTACCAAAGTCTTTAAAAACCTTTTCATAGTACTTGTCCCTCCTAATTTTTTATAATATATATAAAATTCTCACCTCTATTTAGTTGAAGCTCGTGCATTTATTGAGGCAGGAATTCTAATATCTCTTGCATCATAAGTTTCTTGTTTTACAAGCCTTAAAATTTCATTACCTGCACGAATTCCAAGTTCATGCAAATCAATCTCTACATTGGTTATAGGTGGCTCAAGATATTCAGCTAGTGGATAATTATCAAATGTTATAATGCCAATATCTTTGGGAACTTTTTTATTTAACTTTTTACATTTCTGAAGCACCTTGTATGAGTTTATATTATCTATACAGATAATTGAATCAATATTGTTAAAAGAACTATCAGGAGTTAATATATTAAGTGATTTTTCCTGCATAAATTTTTTGTACCCCATATATCTATCGTTTGCAAACATCTTAATAGGATCAATTCCTGAAAAATATACTTTTCTGTACCCTCTTTCATAAAGGAACTTAGCTGCTATATATCCTGCCATAAAATTATCTATATCTACATTACTTATATTTCCGCCATTTTCTAATTTACCTATAGAAACTACCGGCAGTCCATAGCTTTTTATTTTATCAAAATAATCAGACATAATTAATTCTGCAGGAAGGACGAGTCCATCTAACGATTTAGCTTGCAATACATTTTCAACTGCAAGTTTATTGTTTTGATATGTATTTATACCTAAAAGCATAAGATTATATCCATTTTCATATATGCTTTTTTCAATTCCCCTGAAGACCTCATAAATAAATGGGTTTGCATATGCTTTATCCATAGTATTGTCCATTATAAGACCTATAGTATATGTTGAAAACCCAGCGAGGCCTCTAGCAAAAGTGCTAGGATAATAATTAAGCTCTTTTATAGCGTCTAATACCTTTTCTTTAGTCTTTTCAGATACCAAGGGGCTATCATTAAGTACTCTTGAAACTGTTGTAGTTCCTACTCCCGCCTTTTTTGCTACATCATTTATATTTGCCATAGTAAATACTCCTTTACATTTTTGGTATCGCTACCATTCTAATATATAAAAATTGGTACCGCTACCAACTTCATTATAATATACTTAATTTTATTTGTAAACTAAATTCACACAATTCTCTAATAATAAAATATTTAATATGTTAATGTATTTTATTACTTTTATCAAATATAAGCAGTATAATCAAAAAAATAAGTGCCACAGCTAGATTTAACACTCATCCAGCCATGGCACTTTCCTACATTATTCTATATATCCACCTTTAGCTAGTATTTCTCTTGCCTTGTCTCCTTCATCTTCTGCTACGAGTATTATAGGACCTGTACAGCCCATGCCGCTCTCGCAGTATATTCCTGCATCTATAAGTTTAATTTGAGCATCATCTAATTCAAGTATATCAATGCCCGGAATTTGGTAGGTAACTACCTTCTTTGGAGGCATATTAATTTTGTTAGAAGCTTTGGTATCTTCTAAAGGCTTTGAGAATTTTTTTACCTTTTCAAATTCTTTATTCATAACACCTATAAGGTCATTTTCATATAGGGTTGCTGCATATTTCAAAGCTTCACATATAACAGGAGATCCTGAAGCTCTTGATACTATACATATAATTTTGTTTAAATCTTCTCCTATTCCAGGGCCATATCCGTAGCCTATGGATTCATAGTCTCCTCCAGCTACATAAGAGCTTAGCATCTTTACCAAAATGTTTCCTGTAAGGGTGTCTGTAATCAATACATCTGGTGTTCCCATCAGAATGTCATTTCCCCTCATTAAGACTCCGCCATCTTCTCTTTTGGATTCTGCAAAGTTTATATTATAACCATTTGTATTAAGCTCTTTTAATGCTCTTTCAGCCTGCCTTGCCCCATCAATATTTAATATTCCTATGGATGGATCGCTGCAGCCCATTGCTTTAGCAACAATGATGCCATATATAGCGTTTTTATACATGGCAGTAGTTCTGTCTGTAGCTGAGGTTCCAGTTGAGGTTGCAATGAAAAAGTCTCTTCCGCTGCTTGGGGATATTACTCTTCCAACTGTGGATACTCCTATAGGAAAATTATAATGAAGTGTTACTGCACAATCAATTTTCTTTTCATCTAAAAGCTTTTCCATTAGCTTGTGGCTTTCCTCTAATGTTTCCGCTTCATAGCTTTCAAATCCTTCTACCTTTTTTCCTATAAGTACAGTGTCAAAATCATTGTATTTTTTCTTTGCTAATTTAGCTCCGTTTATAACCTCATCTACTCCATGTTCGCTTCCTAAAATAGTAAGTCCAACTCTTACCTTATTGCTTGTGCTTTCCAATACCTTGTTCTTTTCTATTAATATAGATATACCATCAAATAGATTGGTCATCCTCCCAAGGAATAGGCTTCCCTTTCCTATGATCATAAAATTATTTAGTTTTCCTTCTAGTATATACTTTCTTCCAAATCCTATTATAGGAACCCCGGATGGTACATGCCCTTGAGTAGGTGCAAAGCCTGGGTATCCGTGACCTGCTACAAAGTCTAGTAGTTTAGATCTTTCAATCTGTCCTTTTTTAACTCCAAGTGCTCCAATCATTTTAAGATTAGCTGTTGGTACATCTCCTGCTCCTGCAGGCTCAGTACATTCAGGATTTTGCATCTCAGGAGAATATTTATCAACATCAGTTATTTTATATCCTGCCTTTTCTAATGGAGTTGAAACTAAAGCCTCCATAACTGCTTGAGGAGATGATCCTGAACCTATTTTATGTTTGCCTATTATATCTGTTCTAAGTATTGGATTT
>DIRE01000066.1:0-16202 GCA_002426575.1 Clostridiaceae bacterium UBA5444
TGACTATATAGTAGATATAGGACCAGGTGCAGGTGCCCATGGGGGAGAAGTTGTTGCAGCAGGACCTATAGATGTAATTAAAAAAAGCGAAAGGTCTATTACTGGTCAATATTTAAGTGGAAGAAAGACCATTAAGATACCAAAAGAAAGAAGAAAAACTAATGGTAAATGGATTAAGATTACAGGTGCAAATGAAAACAATTTAAAGGATATTGATGTTGCATTCCCACTTGGTGTATTTACTTGTGTAACAGGGGTATCAGGTTCTGGAAAAAGCACATTAGTAAACGAGATATTATATAAAACACTAGCTAATAAGTTAAATGGAAGCAAAGTAAGGCCAGGGTCTTTCAAAAATCTTAATGGAATAGTAAATCTAGATAAGGTAATAAATATAGATCAATCCCCTATTGGCAGAACACCAAGATCAAATCCTGCTACATATACAGGGGTATTTGATGTAATAAGACAGGTATTCTCAGAAACTATAGAAGCAAAAATGAGGGGATATAAACCTGGAAGATTCAGTTTTAATGTAAAGGGCGGAAGATGTGAAGCCTGCAGTGGAGATGGAATAATTAAAATAGAGATGCAGTTTTTGCCTGATGTGTATGTACCTTGTGAAGTTTGCAAGGGTAAAAGATACAATAGGGAAACACTTGATGTAAAGTATAAAGGCAAAAATATAGCTGATGTGCTTAATATGACTGTTGAAGAGGCATTAGAGTTTTTTGAGAACATACCTAGGATTAAAAATAAGCTTACAACTTTAAATGACGTGGGATTATCCTATATAAAATTAGGACAGCCATCCACCCAGCTATCTGGAGGCGAAGCTCAAAGGGTAAAGCTTGCTACAGAACTTTCAAAGAGAAGCACGGGAAAGACTATGTATATACTTGATGAACCAACTACAGGACTTCATACGGACGATGTAAATAAGCTTATTGGAATACTTCAAAGACTTACAGACTCAGGAAACAGTGTTGTCGTAATAGAGCATAATTTAGATGTTATAAAAAGTGCTGACTATATAATTGATTTAGGACCTGAGGGAGGAGATATGGGAGGAGAAGTAATAGCAAAAGGAACTCCTGAAGAGGTAGCTAAAAATCCCCATTCATATACAGGAGAATTTTTAAATAAGATATTAGTTAAGTAATCACATTTCGACAGCAGCCATCATATTATACATCAGAAGCAAAAGAAAAAAGGTTTTTAGGTTTTATTTGTAGAAAGGATGTGTATATATGGCTTGTACTAATAGCAATCAGACTCTTACTTCATGTGGATCAGTTGGAGGAGTTAGCAGAAATCGTGAAGTGGATTGCATAGAGGTTCCAAAAGTATTTGATCAATGTTTAATAAGAAGATGCCTTGTTTTTGGGGAAAGAACAACTAATAAAACAGACCCTCAATTAAGAGAAGTTATAGATGGTATGATCTGCCCAGGTGAGGCACAAAGATTTATAGGATGCAGGGACTTTACACTTACAATAAATAATATAACAAAGGCTGAGATTGCAGGGGAGCCTGGATTTAAGAGAGTAACAGTTAACTTTACTATAACTTTCCTTGCTGACGTAGCTTTAGCAAATGGCAGTATTTGTACTTTATGCTATACTGTAACACGCACAGAAAGTGTTGGAAGGCTTTATTGCCCTGAATCAGTAGCATTGATTGCAATAAGCAGAGCACCACGTATGGAAGGAGAACCATCAAGCATAGATCTTAGCCCTGAAATAATTAAATTAGAGATGGTTCCAGAGTGCTTAACAGGTGAGTTTGTACAATTATCCGGTGGAAGAGTAGCACTTGATATAACACTTGCATATTTCTTAATCATAAAATGTGAACTTATAGTAGAACTTCTAGTACCAACATTTGGATATTGCCCGACTCCAGCACCTTGCTCAGAGATAAGTCCAGCAAATCTCTGCCAAGATTTTAGTACCGCACCAGTACCAAAGTTCTTCCCTCCTCAACTATCCAATTCATGAAAACTAAAATATGGTTCCTGTCATAAAATATGACAGGAACCATATTTTAGTTAGAAATGAAAGGTTATATGGATGTAATATTTAATATAAATATTGTGGTATAATATATTCGTAATTATTATGGGCCACAGGGGTGATTGAGTATGCAGTATACATACAAGTTATTAATCTGGATAATGAGATTTATTCTTATAGGCCTGATTTATGTTTTTTTGTATAGAATTATAAAGGTTATGTACAAAGATCTTAAAGAAGATAAAAAAGGGACGGAAGCCTCAGCAGGAGTTGAGGTGGTAAGCGCAGGTACAAATGGTGGGAATGACATTCCTATAGGTACAGTGTATCCGCTCCATGGGTCAACTACTATAGGAAGAATGTCAGATAATAATATAACCATTGACAGCCAATATGTATCAGGCCATCATGCCAGGATATATATAAAGAATAACACGTATGTGGTAAAAGATATGGGGAGTACCAATGGTACTTTTTTAAATGGTGATAAAATAGAAAGGCCTACGGCTATTGATTTTGGAGATTTAATAGACATAGGAGGAGTTGTTTTTAAAGTTATATAACAAGGAAAGCCAAAAAGCATTTGTTTAGCGACTGGAGGAGAGGTATATGGGTTCCATTGTAAACCATGCCGAAGAGAGAAGTATACTTAGGCTTGTATATATAATAAGTATAATAGCTTTTTCAATAATAGCCCTATATAATAAAGACGGTATGGCAATAATTTTAGGGCTATTTTCAATTGCTTTAATATCTTATAGCCATTTTATTATAAGGAGATATTTCCCGGACGGGGATAAATATATACTAGTGCTTTCCGCATTCTTAACTGAAGCGGGTCTTATAATGATTTATAGGATTAAGCCATATTATGCCATAAGGCAGCTTGGATGGTTTACCATAGGAATCACAGCATTTATACTTATTGTGGTTGTATTTCCTGATATAGAGGGTATAAAGAATCTAAAGTATTTTTATCTTGCAATGGCCATTGGACTTTTATGCATTACACAGATATTTGCCTCGGACGTCAGAGGATCAAAAAATTGGATATATATAGGATCCGTAGGGTTTCAGCCATCTGAATTTGCTAAAATATTTATTATATTTTACCTTTCATCGGCTTTAAAGGATTTTAAAAGTAAGAAACAGTTAATATTGCCTGGGCTTGTTATAATGTTTTCTCTTGCCATGCTTGTAATTCAGACAGATCTTGGTATGGCACTTATATATTTTTGCATATCTTTAGCCATTGTGTATATTGCAACATCAAATATTCGATATGTGATTGCTGCATTTTTTTTATCTATATTAGGGGCTGTAGGGAGCTTTTTTATGTTCTCCCATGTAAGAAATAGGGTTGCCATATGGATTGATCCTTGGGCAACTGCTACAGCTGGGGGTCATCAGATTGTACAGTCACTTATTGCGATAGCATCTGGTGGGTTATTTGGAACTGGACTTAATTTAGGACATCCAACGTATATACCAGAGGTTCACAACGATTTTATTTTTGCAGCAATATGTGAGGAGTTCGGCCTTCTTGGCGGTATTGCAGTAATAATTGCTTATTTTTTGCTTATATATAGAGGATTTAGGGCTGCAATATATGCAAGTGATACATTTAGCAGGTTAGTAGCTGTTGGTATATCTACGATGATAGGGGCTCAAGCATTTATAATAATAGGGGGGGTTATTAAACTTATTCCTCTTACAGGGATTACTCTTCCCCTTATAAGTTATGGCGGAAGCTCCATGGTAATTAGCTATGTAGCCCTTGGCGTATTGCAAAAGATCTCTGAAACGGGTTTAGGAGGTTAATTAATGAATGACGATAAATTAAGAAAAAATATAGTAAAGATACTAATATGTTTTTCAATTGCCTTCCTATCTCTAATTGTCTACTTAACATATTTTGAGGTTTCCTCTGGTGAAAAGGTGGCATCTAGCGTCTATAATAAGAGAAACAAGGACAAGGAAAATCAAATATTAAGGGGAAGCATATACGATAGAGATGGAGACTTAATAGTAGAAAGTGTAAGGAACAAGGATAATACACAAAAAAGAGTATACAAAGAAGGATATGAAA
The DNA here is from genome assembly GCA_002426575.1 of Clostridiaceae bacterium UBA5444. Taxonomy (GTDB): domain Bacteria; phylum Bacillota; class Clostridia; order Clostridiales; family Oxobacteraceae; genus UBA5444. Next base: position 4,105 of record DIRE01000066.1, read on the forward strand.
AGCCTTATGCTCCTGTTTTAGGCTACTATAGCAGTAAATATGGAACTACGGGAATTGAGGCGGCTTATTCTAGTCAATTGTTAGATGCTGACATGTTAAATCCACTTAAGATAATAAAGGATATAGCAACTAGTGCTGATAGAAAAGGGAATAACCTTGTTCTTACAGTCGATTCTAGCCTTCAAAAAAAGGCCTATGATGCTTTAGGAGACAATAAAGGTGCTGTTGTTGCAATGAATCCTAAAACAGGTGAGATATTATGTATGGTATCTAAACCCACTTTTAATCCTACTACAATAGATGAAGATTGGGATACGATATCAAAACAGGACAAGGAAGCTCCATTTTTAAATAGGGCAACTCAATCTCAGGTATACCCTCCAGGGTCAATATTTAAGGTTATAGTTGCAAGTGAGGCATTAGAGAATATAAGCGGTATAGAATCAAAAACATTTAAATGCAATGGCGGTTTAAAAATAGGTGATTACGTTTTACATGACTATAGCAGATGGGGCCATGGTAATATAGATATTCATGAGGCCTTTGTAAAGTCTTGCAATGTTACATTTGGTCAGATAGGAATAGACCTTGGAGCGGATAGGTTAAAATCCGGGGCGAAAGATTTTTTGTTTAACAAGGATTTAAACAAGGAGATACCAGATTTTTTACTTCCTATTTCTAAAAGCAAGTTTCCAGATTTAAGTGGAAAGGGTGATGAAGCCCTTGCCCAAAGTGCTATTGGCCAATATACTGTATCTACAACACCTTTTCATATGGCGCTTGTTGCGTCGACTTTTGCAAATGGTGGAAAGATGATGAAGCCATATATAGTAAAATCTATTGTAGACAGCTACGGAATGAATGTTAGTACTTCAAAAAGCCAGGTATTAACAGAGCCAATAAAAAAAGAAACCGCAGATATGGTTAAGGATATGATGGTTGATGTTGTAAAAAGAGGTACGGGGACTAATGCAAGCATTAGGGGAATAAGTATTGCAGGTAAAACGGGAACCGCTGAAGTTGGTAATGATTTGCCAGCCCATTCTTGGTTTATAGGGTTTGGACCTTCTGATGATGCTGATATTGCAATTGCAGTTATACTTGAAAACGGAGAAGCAAAGGGAAGAAATGCAGCATCAGTTGCTGGGGAAATAATGGCTTCATATTTAAAAAGGTAATTAAATATGGTTTATCAAAAAGCATAAAAGAGGGATAAAATGTTCGATATAGATGAACAGTTAAAATTGCTTCCAGAAAAACCTGGAGTATATATAATGAAAGATAAATATGGAGAGATAATATATGTAGGGAAGGCCGTGTCACTAAAAAATAGGGTAAGGCAGTACTTTCAAAACTCAAGAAACCATGGGGCAAAGGTTTCTGCTATGGTTAGCAATATAAGCGAATTTGAGTATATAGTAACAGATTCTGAGCTTGAGGCCCTTATTTTAGAGTGCAATCTTATAAAGAAGCATAGGCCTAAATACAATATACTGCTTAAAGATGATAAACAGTACCCATATATAAAAGTAACATTAAATGAAAACTACCCAAGGGTTCTTTTTACAAGAAGGATAGAAAAGGATAAGGCTAAATATTACGGACCTTATTCAAGTTCTTATGCTATAAGAGAAACCATAGACATTATAAAGAAGCTTTTCCCTGTAAGAACATGCAACAGGGTCATAGGCAAAAACACCAAGGATAGACCTTGCCTTAACTATTACATTGGAAGGTGCTTAGCACCATGTATGGGCAACGTGGACGAGGAAGAATACAATGCCATGATTAAAGATATATGCACCTTTTTATCAGGAAAACATGATGACCTTATATTAGAGCTTGAGCAGAAAATGAATGAGGCCTCAGAAAATTTAGATTATGAAAAGGCTGCAGACTATAGGGATAAGATAAACTCCATAAAGAAGATACAAGAGACTCAAAAGGTGCTTTCATCTAACATGGAGGATGAAGATGTAATTGGCTTTGCACAAACTCAGGATAAAACTTGTGTTCAGATATTCTTTATAAGGGGAGGAAAACTTGTAGGCAGGGAGCATTTTATTATAGTAGATGATGAATCTAGCATAAACTATATTTTAAACCAATTTGTAAAACAGTTTTATTCTGGCACGGTATTTATACCAAAATCTATATTTATACAAGATAATATAGATGAAAAGGATATAATCGAAAAGTGGCTCTCTGGAAGAAGGGGGTCTAATGTCTCAATTAAGGTACCTGTAAAAGGCGAAAAGAGAAAACTTGTTCTTATGGCCAGTGAAAATGCAGAGATGACACTCAAAAACTTTAGTGAAAAATTGATAAAGGAAAAAGAGATGTCCACTGGTGCAGTAGAGAGTCTGGCAGATATACTAGGGTTAGACTCTGTACCAAATAGAATAGAAGCCTATGATATATCAAACATACAGGGAGTGGATCCTGTAGGATCCATGGTTGCATTTATAGATGGTAAGGCTAAAAATAGCGAATATAGAAGATTTAAAATAAAAACCGTGGTAGGTGCAAATGATTATGCAAGCATGCAGGAAGTAGTTAGGAGACGGTTTAATCATGGATTTGATGAAATAAAAAGGCTCCAGGAGAAGCAAATTGATATGGATTCTTTAAAGTTTTCAAGCTTTCCAGACTTAATATTAGTAGATGGTGGTTTAGGCCATGTTAATTCTGTAAGCGAAACATTAAAAGAACTTGGAATAGATATTCCTATATGTGGAATGGTAAAAGACGATAGACATAGGACTCGTGGACTTATATATGATAACCATGAGGTGTCTATTGATCAAAACTCTCCAGAATTTAAACTTATAACAAGGATACAAGATGAAGCCCATAGGTTTGCCATAAGCTACCATAGAAGCCTAAGAGGCAAAGGGCTTACAGTATCTTTGCTCGATAAAATAGACGGAATAGGAAAAGGTAGAAAAAGGGCTCTTATAAAAGAATTTGGCTCCATAGATAGAATAAGAGAGGCAACTATTGAAGAGCTTCAGAATATACAGGGCATGAATAGAAAATCTGCGGAATCTGTATATAACTTTTTTCACAAAAGTAAATAATTAATATGTCAGGAGGAACAATGATGGAATATATTATAGATACACATACTCATACAATAGCTAGCGGACATGCGTACAGCACTTTAATTGAAAACGTAAAAGCAGCTTCAGCTAAAGGGCTTAAAGCCCTTGCTGTTACAGATCATGGAGTGGCAATGCCTGGAGGACCTCATATGTTTTACTTTGGAAATCTTAAAGTTATTCCAAAGGAGATAGAGGGGGTTAGAATATTTAAAGGCATTGAGGCAAATATAATGGATTATGAAGGAAAACTTGATATGCCAGATAGTATACTAAAGAGGCTAGATGTTGTTATAGCAAGCCTGCATGATGTATGTATAAAGCCTGGAACAAAAGAGGAAAACACAAAGGCTATTTTAAAAGCCATGGATAACAAAAATGTTGATATTATAGGGCATCCTGGAAATCCAGCATTTGAGATAGACATAGATGCTGTTGTAAAGCGTGCAAAAGAAAAAGATGTATTAATAGAGATAAACAACAGCTCCTTTAGAACATCTAGAATAGGCAGTTATGATAACTGCTATAAAATAGCTAAAAAGGCAAAAGAGGTTGGAGCAACAATGGTCATAGGAAGCGATGCACATATATGCTATGATATAGGAAACTTTGAAAAGGCTCATGAACTTATACAAAAGTTACAAATACCTGATGACCTAATACTAAATTTATGGCCCGAAAAGCTAAAACGTTTTTGTAAGTTATAAATTTAAAAGGGGCAGTTTAGAACTTATGGATTAGGTTAAGTTTTAAACTGCTGTTTTTTACTTTTACATATAATTTATAAATTTTTATATATAGACTTGCACGAAGTCGTAAGAATAATTATACTTTAATTATTGTAAAGAACTATATTTTAAATTTATGTTTAATTTAATAGGATAATATGTATTAGTTTGTTATATAAACTTAAAATTGGGTTTAGAATATATATATATGCTTAAGGAGATGAGCTTTTGGAAAAGTATATAATGGCTGAAAAGTTAGCACAAATTGTTGGTAAAGAGAATATTAAAATTGATGAGCCCATGAAAAACCATACATCATTTAAAGTTGGAGGGCCTGCAGATGTACTAGTTACCCCCCAAAATGGAATTCAAATAAGGGACGTACTTAAGCTTTGCAAGGATAATGAGTATCCAGTGTTTGTTATGGGTAATGGCACAAATCTTTTGGTTAGAGATAAAGGAATAAGAGGTGTTGTAGTTAAGATATATGATAACTACAACAAAATAGATGTTGATGGAAATATGGTTACTGCAGAATCTGGAGCACTTCTTTCTGTTGTGTCAAAGACAGCCCTAAAGCATAGCTTAAAGGGATTTGAATTTGCATGCGGCATTCCTGGCACGGTTGGAGGAGCAATTACAATGAATGCGGGGGCATATACGGGAGAGATAAATGATGTTGTGTATTCTGCAGATGTAATAGATGATAAGTTTAATATTGCAAACCTAAAGAAGGATGAGCTTGAGCTTGGATATAGAAAGAGCATTGTAACTACAAAGGGATATATTATATTAAAAGTTGTTCTTGAACTTGAAAATGGTGACTATGATGTAATAAAGGATAGAATAGATTTGCTTACAAGAAAAAGGACTGAAAAGCAGCCTCTTCATATGCCAAGTGCTGGAAGCACATTTAAAAGACCTGAAGGAAGTTTTGCGCCAAAGCTAATTCAGGAAGCAGGTCTAAAGGGCAGAAGAGTAGGAGATGCCATGGTATCTGAGATGCACTCAGGTTTTATAGTAAATGCAGGGGAGGCAACTGCTAAAGATATATTAAGCCTTATAGAAATAGTTAGAGAGGAAGTTAAATTAAATTCTAATATTCTGCTAGAACCAGAGGTTGTAATAATAGGGGAGGAATAGAAAAAGGGGGTAAAAATATTGGGTATAAAAATAAGAAAGGAAATAGTCTCTCTTTCTTCATACCCTGCAGGGAAGCCTATAAGTGAAGTTAAAAGAGAGTATGGACTTAATGAGGTAATAAAGCTTGCTTCTAATGAAAATCCATTAGGATGCTCAAAAAAGGCTACAGAAGCTGCTCAAAATGTATCTGAACAATTAAATCTATATCCTGATCCATCAATGTATACATTAAAAAAAGACATTGCAGAAAAACTAAATGTAGATTCAGACCAAATATTCTGTGGAACAGGAACTGATCTTTTAATTAGAATAATTTGCACAGCTATTATAGATGAAAATGATGAGTCTATAATGGGGGAAGTAACCTTTTCAAGATACAAAGATGCCACAGAGATGGCAGGGGGAAAGGCTGTACTAATACCAATGAGAGACGACTATGGTCTTGATTTAGATGAGATGGCTAAGGCAATAAACCCTAATACAAAAATAGTTTGGGTATGCAGTCCAAATAATCCTACAGGCAAAATAGTAGGTGAAAAGGAACTTAAAAGTTTTATTGATAAGGTTCCAGAAGATGTACTTATAGTAATGGATGAGGCTTATTATGAGTATGCAGATGTAAACGGAGACAATTATCCTGATACATTAAGCGAGCTTTCAAACTATCCTAATATGGTTATACTTAGAACATTTTCTAAGGCTTATGGACTTGCAGGACTTCGTGTTGGATATGGTATATGCAGCAGTTATCTGGCAGGATATTTCAATAGGGTTTTAGGACCTTTTGATGTAAATGCGGTTGCTCAAGCAGCAGCAATTGCAGCATTAAAAGATAGTGAATTTGTTCAGAAATCTATTGAACTAAATGAAAAAGGCAAAAAATATTTATATAGTGAATTCGATTCAATGGGGCTTCCTTACATAGAAACTCATGCAAATTTTATTGCGGTAAATGTACTTTGTGATGACAATACCATATTTAAAGAGCTATTAAAGAGAGGCATAATAGTAAAACCTGGTTCAGCTTTGGGCATGCCAGAATTTATACGTGTAAGTATAGGTGCCATGGAAGACAATAAAAAGTTTATAGAAGCTTTAAAAGCAGTAAAATAAGGTATGCTATGCATCACCTTATTTTTTTAAATATTATAGAATAAGCTGTAATATTTAATTAGCTTCATATGCTATAATATTAATGAAGTAAAAGGTAATAGTTAAGAAGTAAGAGGTAAGAGGTATAGTTTAGAATTTATAGTGCATATTTGTACGCTAGAGGTGATAAAATGAGGTTTATTATTGTAACGGGACTTTCAGGAGCAGGGAAGACACATGCTATAAGATGTCTTGAGGATATAGGCTATTTTTGTGTAGATAATCTGCCACCAACTTTACTGCCTAAGTTTGTGGATCTTTGTTATCAGACTGAAGGAAAAATTGATAAAATAGCCATGGTTATAGATATAAGAGGCGGGGAATTTTTTGACGACTTGTTTGACAGTCTTCATCAGCTTGAAGAACAAAATTATAAATACGAGATATTATTTCTCGAAGCTTCAGATGATGTGATTATAAAGAGGTTTAAAGAGTCTAGAAGGAACCATCCTCTTGCAGTTAATAAAAGGATAATAGATGCGGTTAAGGAAGAAAGGGAAAGACTAGCAGAGCTTAAATCAAAGGCAAATAATATAATTGATACTACTAATTTGACGCCAAGGCAGTTAAAAGAGGAGATAAGCCATATTTTTGTTGAAGGTGAAAAGTTTGAAGGCATTATCATATCGGTAATTTCATTTGGATTTAAGTACGGTATACCCCTTGAATCAGATGTTGTACTTGATGTTAGATTTTTGCCGAACCCTTTCTATATAGATGAGCTTAAAGAAAAGTCAGGTATAGATAAGGAAGTTCATGATTATGTAATGAAATGGCCTGAAGCAAAAGAGTTTTTTGGCAAAGTTATTGATATGATAGAGTTTTTAATACCATATTATATAAAGGAAGGTAAAAGTCATCTTGTAATATCTATTGGATGCACAGGAGGCAGGCACAGGTCTGTAGCTATAGCAAATAGTATATATGAGGAATTAAAAAATAATGGGCATAGAGTAATTATAGGTCATAGAGATATAGGCGGGGATGTTAAGGGAGCGATAAAATGAAGATACTTAACAATATATCAAGATGGCTTAAACCTGGAATAGAGATAAAAAGGTGGATACTTCTTGGTATAGCTGGGATCTTTCTTTTAAGCTATGGACTTGGTGAATTTGCGAGCCATAAATTTAATATTCCTGTTTATGCGGTTTTATGCATAGTAATGATACTTCTTGGTATAGCCATAATAGCTATCGCATTTGGTGAAGGAATGAAAGCTTTATTTAGATTTATAAATGAGAATAACCCAAAAGTCACTTTGGATATGGAGAAGCTTGAAGATATGGTATATGAAAAAAGATTATTAATAAGAGGACCTAAAATTGTTGCAATCGGTGGAGGAACAGGGCTTTCAACAATGCTAAGAGGGCTAAAAAAGTATACTTCAAATATAACTGCCATAGTAACAGTAGCAGACGATGGCGGAGGTTCAGGGGTTTTGAGAGAAACCCTTGGGATACTGCCTCCTGGAGATATAAGAAACTGCCTTTTGGCTCTTGCAGATACTGAGCCTTTAATGGAAGAATTACTGCAATATAGATTTACAGATGGAATGTTAAAAGACCAAAACTTTGGCAATCTATTTATTGCGGCCATGAATGGAATATCCGGAAACTTTGAAGAAGCAATAAAGAAAATGAGTGATGTACTTGCTGTAACTGGAAAGGTATTTCCTGTAACATTATCTGATGTAAGATTATTTGCTGAGCTTCAGGATGGTACGGTTATTGAGGGTGAAAGCAAAATACCAAATAGGGGGTCATATAAAGATGTACCCATAAAAAGGGTGTTTATAAAACCTGAAAATGCAGAACCCCTTCAAGAAGCATTAAATGCCATAGATGAGGCGGATGCAATTATATTAGGCCCTGGAAGCCTTTATACAAGCATAATACCCAACCTATTAGTAAATGATATAGTAAAACATATAGAAGAATCTGGCGCAGTTAAAGTATATGTAGCAAATATAATGACCCAACCAGGAGAGACTGATGGATATTCTATAGGAGACCATATACAAGCAATACAAGATTGCGCACACGGCAATAATAGAATAATAGACTATGCACTAGTAAATAAATCTAGATTACCTGAAAATTTATATGGTAAATATGTAGATGATGGTTCTAAGGAAGTTGTTATAGATAGGGAAAGAGTAGAAAAACTAGGCATAAAGATAATTGAAGATGAGTTTTTAGATGTAAGCAAAAACTTAATAAGACATAATTCTGAAAGACTTGCTCAAGTTATAATTGAACTCATACTCGATGATAGAATATCTAAAGATAAAAAGAGAAAAATAGAGTTCTATTATTTAAATGAGAGAATGAAACAAAACGGTAGATAGGTGGGGAGTTAAATTATGTCCTTTTCACAGGATGTTAAAAATGAAATATGCAGGATTGATGATAAAGAAAGAAGTTCGAAAATAGCAGAGCTCTCAGCACTTATAAAGACTAGCGGTATAATAAGTATAAATAGCAAGTTTAATGTAAGCTTTAGGGTTTCCACGGAAAACCCTGCCATAGCAAGGAGAATATTTTTGCTGCTAAAAAATAGCTTTGATATACAGCCTGAGATATTAGTTAAAAAAAATAGGCAGCTTAAAAAGAATAATATATATATAATTGTAGTCTCAGCAAATATGGGTGCAACAGAAATACTAAAGGAATGTGGCATATTAAACTTTCATAAAGACACCAAAATAAACTATGGACTGGATTGGGATATTGTTGATGCCACATCCACTAAAAGAGCTTATATAAGAGGGGCATTTTTGGGGGGAGGCTCTATAACAAACCCTGAAAAAACATATCACCTTGAATTTGTGACTCATACAGAAAAACATGCAGAGGATTTATCAGAGCTTATCAATACCTTTGGATTGAATTCAAAGGTAATTATGAGGAAAAATAGATATGTGGTTTATCTTAAAGAAGGGGAAAATATAGTGGACCTGCTAAATATAATAGGCGCCCATAGCTCATTGCTTAATCTTGAAAACGTTAGAATATATAAAGAGATGAGAAACAATGTTAATAGATTAGTAAATTGTGAAACAGCAAATCTAAGCAAAACTGTGAATGCATCAGTTAGACAGGTTGAGTGCATAAAGCTTATTAGAGATACCATAGGATTAAAAAAGCTTCCTCCAAATTTAAGGCAGGTGGCTGAAGTTAGATTAAATAACCCTGATGCATCTTTAAAAGAACTTGGGGAAATGCTTGACCCACCAATAGGTAAATCTGGTGTAAATCATAGACTGAGAAGAATTGAGGAATTTGCAGATGAACTGCGGGGAAGATAAAAGTAATGCTAAGGGTTTACATTCTTTATGAGGAGATATTGATATGACGAAACATGAAGAAATTCTTAATCACATAAAAGAGTTAAGGGTTGGTACTAAGATATCGGTTAGAACAATTGCAGCAGAACTTGGAGTAAGCGAAGGAACTGCATACAGGGCGATAAAAGAAGCAGAGAATTTGGGGCTTGTCAGTGCCATACCAAGGGTTGGAACAATTAGAATAGAAAAACTTGAAAAAAAGAGCATTGAGACTCTTACATTTGCAGAAGTTGTAAATATAGTTGATGGAGTTGTACTAGGTGGTAAAGAAGGACTTTATAAACCACTAAATAAGTTTGTAATAGGCGCTATGACAATAGATGCAATGAAAAGCTACATGTCATCTGGCAACCTTCTTATAGTAGGGAACAGGGAAGAAGCCCATAAACTTGCATTAGAGCTTAACTGTGCCGTACTTATAACAGGAGGATTTAGCTGTTCTGATGAAATAAAAAGGATTGCAAACTCAAAAAAGCTTCCAGTAATCTCATCATCTTATGATACATTTACAATTGCAACCATGATAAACAAGGCTATTTCAGAAAGCCTAATTAAAAAGGATATAATATTAGTTGAAGATATAATGAATTCAAACCCTATATACCTTCATGAATCAGATACTGTAAGGGATTGGAGAAAGATGGTTGGAAGGACCGGCTATACCAAGTTTCCAGTACTTGATGAAAGAGAAAAGCTAGTTGGAATTTTGACCACAAAGGATTTTAACAGTAGTTTAGATGATGAGGATGTACTTTATAGAATAATGACAAAGGATCCTATAACTGTTACTGAGAAGACCTCTGTTGCCTATGCTGCACATATAATGGTATGGGATAGCCTAGAACTTATTCCAGTAGTTAGTAATAAAACCCTTATAGGGGTTGTAAGCAGGGGAGACGTACTTAAAGCTCTTCAGCATATAACAAGGCAGCCACAGGTTAGTGAAACCTTAGAAGATATGGTTTTAAAAAGTTTTTCCTATGAACATACCCAAGATGGTATAAATTATAGGGGCAAAATAGTACCTGAGATGTATAATCAGGAAGGGTCTGCAAGTATGAACTCTCTTACAATGATTATGTCTACTGCGTGTACCACGGTTTTAAGGCAAAAGAATAATTTAAATATATTTGCTGATAGCTTTGTAGCATTTTATATGAAACCTGTACAGATAGATAGCTACATATCAATTAATGTTAAAACAATAGATTCTGGCCGTAACTTTGCTAAGGCTGATGTTGAGATGTTGGATGAAAAGGGAGAGCTTTGTGCAAAAGGAATGTTATCTGCAAAGATTATGAGAAAATAAATAAAAAGTAAAAGCATAATACGGATAAAAAATGAATGGGGTGATTATATGAATGAGTTTGTTCACCTTCATGTTCATACAGAATACAGCCTTCTTGATGGTTCTGCAAGAATAAAAGAGCTAATCTCTAGGGTAAAAGAGCTTGGAATGGACTCTATTGCAATCACTGACCATGGAGCTGCTTATGGAGTAGTAGATTTTTATAAAGAGGCAGTTTCCCAAGGTATAAAACCTATAATTGGCTCAGAGGTTTATGTAGCAAAGAGGTCTCTTTACGATAAAGAGCCAGGCATAGATAATGAATATTACCACCTAGTTTTATTAGCTAAGAATATGAAAGGTTACAAAAATCTTATTAAAATAGTTTCAAAAGGCTTCATAGATGGGTTTTACTATAAACCAAGGGTGGATCATGAAACACTTAAAAAGTATAGTGAAGGTCTCATAGTACTAAGTGCTTGCTTAGGAGGAGAGGTGCAGTCTTATATATTATCTGGCAACATAAAAAAAGCAGATGAAACCGCACTTTTTTATAAATCTATATTTAAAGATGATTTTTATCTTGAACTTCAAGACCATGGCATTATGGAGCAAAAAAAAGTAAATAAAGAGCTCATTAATATGTCAAAGAGGCTTGATATACCTCTTGTTTGTACAAATGACATACATTATATAAATAAAGATGATGCAAAAGCCCATGAAATACTTCTTTGTATACAAACTGGCAAGACAATGGATGATGAGGATAGAATGAGGTTTCAAACAGATGAATTCTATTTAAAATCGCCAGATGAGATGAAAGAAATTTTTAAGTCTGTACCAGAGGCATTAGAAAACACCATTAAAATTAGGGATAAATGCAATTTTGATTTTGATTTTAATAAAACCTATCTTCCTAAATTTGATGTCCCAGAAGGTATGGGTGCTGAGGAGTATTTAAGAAAGTTATGTTATGAAGGAATGAAAGTAAGATATAAGGATGCAAATGATGAGGTAGTCAATAGGCTAGAATACGAACTTGGGGTAATCTCACACATGGGGTATGTAGATTATTTCCTCATTGTATGGGATTTTATTAAATTTGCAAGAGATAATGGAATAATGACGGGACCAGGGCGTGGCAGCGGTGCAGGAAGTATAGTGGCTTACTGCCTTGGTATAACAAGGATTGACCCTTTAAAGTATAATCTTTTATTTGAAAGATTTTTAAATCCTGAGAGGGTATCAATGCCAGATATAGACTCTGATTTTTGCTACGAAAGACGGCAAGAGGTTATTGATTATGTAGTTGAAAAGTATGGCAAAGATAGGGTGGC
>DIRE01000066.1:16255-17248 GCA_002426575.1 Clostridiaceae bacterium UBA5444
TATTTGAAAGATTTTTAAATCCTGAGAGGGTATCAATGCCAGATATAGACTCTGATTTTTGCTACGAAAGACGGCAAGAGGTTATTGATTATGTAGTTGAAAAGTATGGCAAAGATAGGGTGGCCCAGATAATAACCTTTGGAACAATGGCTGCAAGAGGAGTTATAAGAGATGTTGGGAGGGCACTTAACTTTCCATATGCAGAGGTTGACAGTATAGCCAAAATGATACCTTTTGAAAATGGAATGACCATAGATAAGGCCTTAAGTTTAAATCCAGAGTTAAATAAAACTTATGAGACGGATGATAGAATAAAGTTTCTTATAGATATATCAAAAAAGCTTGAAGGACTGCCTCGCCATTGCTCAACTCATGCTGCTGGAGTGGTTATTGCTGCAGAGCCTATAGATGATCTTGTTCCACTTTCAAGAAATGATGATACAATAGTGACTCAGTTTACTATGGGTACCCTTGAAGAACTTGGACTTTTAAAAATGGACTTTTTGGGACTTAGAACCCTTACAGTAATCAGGGACGCATTAAATATGATAAAAGAAACTAAGGGGATTGAAATTGACCTTGACAACATGACATACGATGACCCTGAAGTTTTTAAAATGATTAGTGATGGTAAGACTGAAGGGGTATTTCAACTTGAGTCGACAGGCATGACTCAATTTATGAAGGAGTTAAAACCTGATTGCTTTGAAGATATTATAGCAGGTATAAGCCTTTATAGGCCAGGACCTATGGCAGAGATTCCAAGATATATAGAAAATAAAAAGGACCCTTCAAAGATAGTTTATGCAACACCTCAATTAAAGCACATACTAGACGTAACCTATGGATGTATGGTTTATCAGGAACAGGTTATGCAGATAGTTAGAGATCTTGGGGGATATTCTCTTGGAAGATCAGACCTTGTAAGAAGGGCAATGTCAAAGAAAAAGCATGATGTGATGGAGAAAGAAAGAAAGAATTTTATATATGGTA
>DIRE01000066.1:17254-28749 GCA_002426575.1 Clostridiaceae bacterium UBA5444
TCAGGAACAGGTTATGCAGATAGTTAGAGATCTTGGGGGATATTCTCTTGGAAGATCAGACCTTGTAAGAAGGGCAATGTCAAAGAAAAAGCATGATGTGATGGAGAAAGAAAGAAAGAATTTTATATATGGTATAGTTGATGAAAGTGGAAACATTGAGGTGCCAGGCGCCATAAGAAATGGAGTAGATGAAAAGGTTGCTAATGATATATTTGATCAGATGATGGACTTTGCATCCTACGCATTCAATAAAAGCCATGCTGCAGCATACGCTGTAATAGGCTATGAAACAGCATACCTTAAAAGATATTATCCAGTTGAGTTTTTTGCAGCAATGCTTACAAGCGTAATGGGAAATAACGATAAAGTAGCATTTTATATACAAAGCTGTAAGTTCATGGGAATGGAAGTTTTGCCTCCAGATATTAATGAAAGTAATATAAACTTTACAGTGGTTAATGGAAAAGTAAGATTTGGACTTGCTGCTATTAAAAACGTAGGAAAATCCGCCATAATATCAATAATAAACAGCAGAAACAAGAAGGGCAAGTTTGTAAGCTTTACAGACTTTTGTCAAAAGGCATTAGACTCAAATTTAAACAAGAGGGCGGTTGAAAGTCTTATAAAAGCCGGTGCATTTGATTCTTTAGGATTATATAGATCCCAGCTGCTTGCAGTATATGAACAGGTAATGGATGGCATAAGCAATGATAAAAAGAGAAATATAGATGGTCAGATGAGCCTGTTTGATATGGCAAACAGTGGTATGGAATCTAAAAAAGATAACCTTCCTAAAATAGAAGAGTTTGATAAAAAGTATCTGCTGGCAATGGAAAAAGAGATGACAGGGCTTTATTTAAGCGGACATCCATTATCTGAATATAAGGATGAGCTTGATTTATATACCACTATTAATACATCAGAGATAATGGCATCTACATCAAATAGCGTGGATGATGTCCCTGATGCCTCTGATAATAGTCCAATAAATACAGTGGATTTAGATAATAAAACCGTAACAATTGGAGGAATAATATCATCAGTAAAAATAAAGGCCACAAAGAGCAATAAGATAATGGCTTTTATAACGGTTGAAGACATGTTTGGTTCCATAGAGGTTATTGTATTTCCAAAAGTTTATGAAAGGTTTAACAAATTAATACAAGAGGATAATATATGCTTAATAAGAGGAAGAATAAGCATGAGAGAAGATGAAGACGCTAAAATCTTAGCAGAGCAGATAAAACCTTTAAAAAAGATGAATGGAAATAAGCTCTATTTAAAGATACAAGAAAAGGACTATAATGAAATGTTATCTAAGATAAAGCCAATATTATCTTATAATAAAGGCCAAACCCCTGTATATCTATGTATAGAAGGTGAAAATAAGGAAATGAATGTTGAAATTGCAAGCAAGGATTTGTGGGTTTATGCGGATAAAGAATTAATTTTAAAACTTTCTAATCTGCTAGGTGAAAAGTGTGTAAAGGTGTGTTAAAATATTATGGGCAAATATTGTTATAAAGATAGCCTAGTCCAAGATTTTTAGCCTATGGTATGAAGGCTACAATTAAGGGGAAAATAAAGCATAAGGGGGCCCTCAAATCTATGTGGACTGTTATATATGTTGCACAAAGTATGGATGGTGCTTCAAGACTCGAGAAAAGGTTAAGTGACCATGGGGTGCTTGTTAAAACTAACAGAATAGGGAAGAGCAAGAACTCTGATGGGTTATATGAAATACTTGTACCTGAGGCAGAAGTCGAAGACGCATGCTCGGTACTTGAGCAGATTGGATTTGAATTTTAAATTATGTCTATATTGCAAACTATAAATAGAAGTGAAAAGAGGAGAATAATATGAAAACAATTGGCGTATTGACAAGTGGTGGAGACGCTCCAGGAATGAATGCAGCCATAAGAGCAGTAGTCAGGATGGGAATTGACAAAGGCTTTAGAGTAATGGGAATAGAAAGAGGCTTTAATGGCCTTTTAAATGGAGAAATATATGAAATGGATAGATCCTCTGTAGCTGACATAATACAAAGAGGGGGAACAATGCTTCGTACTGCAAGGTGTGAAGAATTTAAGAACCCAGAGGTTAGAGAAAAGGCAGCTAAGATACTTAAGGTATTTGGAATTCATGGATTAGTAGTAATAGGAGGAAATGGCTCTTTTATGGGAGCTCAAAGGATGTCTGAACTTGGCTTCCCTTCAATTGGAATACCAGGTACAATAGATAATGATCTTGCATATACAGACTATGCCATAGGTTTTGATACTGCTGTAAATACAGTACTTGACGCAGTAAACAAAATTAGGGACACATCCACATCTCATGAGAGGGTAAGCATAATTGAGGTTATGGGAAGACATTGCGGAGATATTGCACTTTATGCAGGCCTTGCAGGAGGCGGTGAAAGCATAATTGTTCCTGAAGTTGAGTATGATGTTGATGAAGTATGCAAAACAATACTTGAAGGTAAATTAAGGGGTAAACTGCACAGCATAATTATACTTGCTGAGGGAGTTGGAAATGCTGCGGAATTGGCTAAAAGTATAGAACAAACATCAGGACTTGAAGCTAGAGCCACAATACTTGGACATATACAAAGGGGAGGAAGCCCAACAGCCTTTGATAGAATACTTGCATCTAAACTTGGAGCAAGGGCGGTTGAACTATTAGCTGAAGATTCCTCATCAAGAGTTGTTGGAGTGCATGGAAGCGATGTAATTGATATGGATATCAATGAAGCTGTAAATATGAAAAAAGATATTGACCATGACTTACTAAACCTTGCAAGAATATTGTCTAAATAGGGAGAGAATATAAGACATGAAGAAAACGAAAATAATCTGTACCATAGGACCTGAAAGTGAAGATCCAGCAATAATTGAGCAGCTTATGAAAAATGGGATGAATGCTGCTAGGCTGAACTTTTCTCACGGAGATTTTGAGGAACACGGCAATAGGATTAAGAACATAAAAAGAATAAGAAAAGATCTTAATATGCCTATTGCTATAATGCTAGATACTAAGGGCCCTGAGATAAGGCTTGGAGACTTTAAGCTTGGGAAAGTAGAGCTTAAAGAGGGGCAGAAATTTACATTTACAACTAGAGATATTTTAGGCGATGATACTATAGGACACATATCCTATAAAAACCTGCCTAATGATTTGCATATTGGAGATGTAATATTAGTTGATGATGGGCTAGTAGGATTTACTGTAAACAAAATTTATAATACAGAGATTAATTGTACAGTTTTAAATAATGGAACCATTGGAAATCACAAGGGAGTAAATATACCAGGTGCAGCCATTAATCTGCCTGCTTTAACAGAAAAGGATAGGGCAGATATAATATTTGGAATAGAATCTGGAGTAGATATAATTGCAGTTTCTTTTGTTAGAAAACCTGCTGACGTTATAGCAATAAAAAGGGTTCTAGAGGAGAACAATGGCAGTGATTTGCTTATTATATCTAAAATAGAGTCTAGAGAAGGCGTTAAAAACATAGACGGAATAATAAAATTCTCTGATGGTATTATGGTAGCAAGGGGAGATCTTGGAGTTGAAATTCCAGTGGAAGAGGTTCCTCTTGTTCAAAAGATGGTTATTGAGAAATGCAATAGAGCAGGAAAGCCTGTAATAACTGCAACTCAAATGCTTGACTCTATGATGAGAAACCCAAGGCCTACAAGAGCTGAGGCCTCAGATGTTGCAAATGCGGTTTTTGATGGGACAGACTGTATAATGCTTTCAGGAGAAACTGCCAATGGAAGATACCCAGTAGAGTCATTAAAAACAATGGCGAGGATTGCAGAAAGAACAGAGCAATCCTTAAACTATGAACTTATGATGGATAAAAGAAAGCTTTCTAGTTCAGAAAATGTTGCAAATGCCATATGTTATTCAGCATGCACAACTGCAGCAGAGCTTGGTGCTAGTGCTATAATTGCAGCTACAATGTCAGGATATACTGCAAGAACAGTCTCAAAGTTTAGACCTAAATCACCTATAATCGGGCTTACACCATTTGATAGAGCGGCAAGAGGACTTTCAATATGTTGGGGAGTGTACCCTGTTTTAACTGATAAAATGTGTACAGCAGATGATATAATAGCAATATCAACAGAAAAGTCCCTTGAAGCAGGATATATAAAAAAGGGAGATCTTGTAGTTATTGCAGCAGGGATACCTGTAGCATTAGCAGGAACAACAAACATGCTTAAGGTTCAAATAGCAGGTGACATAATAGTTAAAGGCCAAGGGGTAGGGAATGAACCAGTATACGGGACAGCAAGAATAGTTGAGGAATTAGCAGAAGCTGAAGGGATTGTACAAAGTGGAGATATTCTTGTTATAAAGAAGCTAGATAGAGAATATATAAAAATACTTGATAGAGTATCTGGCATAGTAGCTGAAGAAGGCGGATTTACATCCCACCTTGCCGTTGAATGTATAAGCAGAGGTATTCCATTTATAACTGATGCAAAAGAAGCAACTAAAAAAATAAAGAATGGAATGCTAATTACTCTTGATATAACAAGAGGCCTAGTATTTAGCGGAAAAGCCAGCGCATTTTAAAACTTATAAGCAGATCAGAAGACATGAAGCATAAAGCAGAAACCACAAAGGCTTCAAAAGGAGGCTTTTATATTTTTGCCCATTATTATCTTTTACTTTTTAACTCTTACTTATTAGTTATCCATGTATAACTATTTGCACATACCACATACTAATCATTGATAACCTAAAATTAATCAAAGGAGACTGGTATTGTATGGCAAAGAACGTAAGACAAATGCTAAATGATTTTACTGGGGGCCTGCAGCAGTTAGGCGGAGAGGTACCAGATTTTATAAACAGCTTTATGAGTCTGCTTGGGGCAACGTATAAGGAAGGGGCACTTTCTGTTAAGACCAAGGAACTTATCAGTGTTGGAATAGCTGCATATAATAGATGTGAATACTGCATAGTATTTCATGTTTATAAAGCTCTTGAAGCAGGGGCAACTAGAGCAGAGGTTCTTGAGGCTGCCCAGACAGCTGTAGCCTTTGGAGGAGGACCTTCCATGGCATATACGGTAACAGTTTTAAAAGAAAGCCTTGATGAATTTGAGAAGGACTTTAAAAGATGATTAGCAAATAAAAAAATGGAGTAGTATTTGGCTCTAATTAAATACTACTCCATTTTATTGCCTATTCTAGTGCAGATAAAAGACAGGCTTTATAATCCATAAATTTTTGTGATGTAATTATTTTTTTATCTCTTGGCCTTTCTAAATCAATTTTAATTTCAAGTTTTACTGATGCAGGTCTATCTGAAAGTACATAAATCCTATCTGATAAATATATTGCCTCATCAATGCTATGAGTTATAAAAAACACGGAACGCTTAAACTTGCTCCATACATCTAGCAGCCATACTTGGAGCTTATCTCTATTTATGGCATCTATTGCACCGAAGGGCTCGTCAAGCAGCATTATATCACTGTCTATTAAAAATGTTCTAAGTAAGGCAGCCCTTTGCTTCATGCCTCCTGATAATTCATTAGGATAGGCATTTTCAAAACCACTAAGCCCAAATTGGTCAAATAAACTATCAACCTTTTTATAGGAATTATTTTTATCTTCCCCTTGTATCTCAAGGGGAAGGATCATATTATCCTTAAGCTTTCTCCATGGGAATAGCAAGTCCTTCTGTGGCATATAGGCAAAACGCTTATTTATATTATCTTTTTTCCCATCTACAATTATATCTCCGCTATCTTGGTTTTGCAGATTGCAGATTATACTAAATATAGTACTTTTGCCACATCCACTAGGGCCTATTATAGATACAAATTCACCATCATATAGCTTAAGGTTTATATTATCTAATACTTTAATTTCTACTCCATCTTTGTAGAAACTTTTATTCAAATTAACAATCTCAACTTTTGGAAGCATTATATCACATCCTAATTTTCAGAGCCTATTTTGTAAATTATTTTTCAGGTATAAATTCATTTGTAAAAGCTTTATCCACATCTATCATGGTATTTATAAGCTTTCTATCATAAAGCCATCTTGTATAGTTTTCCCAAGTTTCCCTTTTCTGATATCCCCAAACCTTGGCATCATCTTTATACCTTGGGCTTAACCATTTTTGACTTTCTATAACAAGAGTTTTATCAAGCTCAGGAGCTTCCTTTAAAAGTATCTGTGCAGCATCTTCAGGATTTTTTTCTGCATAATCATACCCCTTTGATACGGCCTCCATAAATCTTTTTACTGTATCTCTATTTTCTGAGATCATCTTTTCGCTTGTTATTATAACTGGTGTATAGTAGTCTAAATCTTTGTCCTCATCCTTTAGCATAATATAGTCTATAGATTTATTTTGAACCTTAGATGCAATTCCAGTCCAACCATAGTATATCCATGCAAAATCGGCATCTTTTTCAGTAAGTGCGAAAAAGTCTGCCGCATCAGTAGTTAGTACATTTACCTTACTAAAATCCCCACCATACTTTTCGGTAATAGACTTTAATACTGCTTCTTCAATGGGGGAGCCCCATCCAGCATAGGTTTTACCTTCAAAATCTTTTGGAGTCTTTATATCCTTATTGCTTGGCCATGCAAAAGCAGATGTATTGTGTTGTACAACTGCAGCAATTGATACTAAAGGCATGTTTTGCTCTCTTGCATAGGTTACGTTTTCTTGGTAGCTAATACCAAACTGGGCCTTACCCTCAGCAATAAGCTGATCTGAAGTATTCTTTCCTGGTTGGATTATATCTACATCAAAGCCTGCTTCTTTAAAAAAGCCCTTTTCCTTTGCCGCATAAACCCCCGTGTGATTTGTATTAGGCGTCCAATCTAATACAAATGTTATTTTCTGAAGAGGCTTTTCCTGAGTCTGTTTCTCCTCCTTTTTGCATGCTGAAAGTGGCAGCATTAAAAATAGTATCATAATAATGGATATTACTTTTTTCATATTTTCTCCTCCTTTTTCACTACTAACTGTTTTTGTTCCAAGGTATTATTATCCTTTCTGCTATTTCAACTATTTTAAATATCCCAATGCTTAAAATAACGACAACCGTAACAGCTGCAAAAAGCATATCAGCCCTATGAGATGCAATTGATCTTGTCATAAATATACCAATACCTGATTTTGCACCAAGCCACTCCCCAACCACTGCTCCCGTTATACTATAGGTTGCAGCAATCTTTAGCCCTGAAAAAAACTGTGGAAGGGCTGAAGGCAGTTTAACTTCTTTAAATATTTTATATTGGCTTGCCCCCATTACTTTCATTAAGTCTATCATGTCCTTATCTGCTGATACTAACCCTTCAGTAACATTCATTGCTATGGGAAAGAAACAAACAAGCACCACTATAAGTATCTTTGGTAAAACTCCGAAACCAAACCACATAAGTATAAGAGGTGCAAGTGCTATTACCGGAACTGTTTGGGATACTACCATAAGAGGGTATAATATCCTCCTAACGGTTTTCCATCTGCTCATAAAAAATGCAAATACAAGCCCCACAACAATAGAAATTAAAAGCCCAACCATGGATTCAAAAACTGTTACATAGGTGTGGCTTAAAATAAGTCTCCAATTTGTTTCAAATACCTTTATTATAGATGAAGGCCCTGGAAGCTTATATATTGGCACATTGAGCAGCCTTGTAAGAGTCTCCCAAATTACTATAAGAAGTATTATAGTAATAGATGGCAGATGCCTAACAATAAAACCATTTGTATTTGTAGATTTTTTCATACTTTGTCACGCCCTGTAGTTTATAATTATTGAATAAGAGATGTAACGCAAAAAAGCTGATAAGTAATATCAGCTTTGAGAATTCATAATAGATTCCCTACGCTGGAATTACCCAGATCAGGTTTCAGGGTCGGAACATTTAGGTTTCCCTCTCAGCCGAACTCATCCAGCTCCCCTCTTATTCCCATTCATTATACGTTTCCCTATAAAAAAAATCAATAACAAAATAAAAAATAACCATAATAGAGTGATTTTGATACTTTTTAATATAGTACTTGTATAAGTTCCCATAAATAGGATATCATTTACTATATGCAAATGATGAAGGGCAAAATTCTACATCGCGCATCCATTACGGATGTGCATTTTTTTTGATTTGGGATTTTTATGATAGGCATTTTAAAGCATAATATTTAGGCGGTAGAAATAACTATATGGTTATTGCTTTAAAAATTTGCTATAATACAAGTATTATTAGGTTTAGGCCTAAGCCTTAGGCGACTAAATATAAATTACAAAGCAGGTGAAATAATGAATAAGCAAAAACAGATGGTAAAAGACTTTTTAAAGAAATACAAAATGGATTATGAAAGCATAGATATTGAAAAAAGCTGTGAAGATTTCATTAATGACATGGAAAATGGACTTGAAGGAAATATACAATCACTTAAAATGATACCTACATATATAACAATAGATAAGGAAATCCCATTAGAAGAGCCTGTTATTGTTATGGATGCTGGAGGAACAAACTTTAGAGTGGCCGTTGCTCATTTTGATAAGGATAAAAAGGTGGTAATTGAGGATTATAATAATTACCCAATGCCAGGTACTAATGGAGAAATATCAAAAAAAGAGTTTTTCACTACAATGGTTAATTATATAAAACCAGTACTTAATAAAAGCAACAAAATAGGATTCTGCTTTTCTTATGCTACAGAAGTACTTCCAAATAAAGATGGAAAGTTAATTCAATTTAGTAAAGAGGTAAGGGTTACAGACCTAATAGGTGAAAAAATAGGAGAAAACCTTTTAAAGACCATAAAGGATATGGGATATGAAGGAGATAAAGAAATAGTTTTATTTAATGATACTGTTGCAACCCTATTAGGAGGTAAGGCATCCTATTTAGATAGAGTATTTGACGGATACATTGGATTTATTTTAGGTACAGGAACCAATACAGCATATATAGAAGACAACAGCAATATCAAAAAATCAAAAGATATTTCCTCAAAGAAGGGCTCCATGATTATAAACGTAGAGTCTGGTGGATATGAATTTAAGGATAGAGGAGATATTGATTTAGAATTTGACAAAAGCACAAAAGATCCAGGACAATATACATTTGAGAAGATGATATCTGGAAGATACCAAGGTGGGATTTTACTTGCAACTGTTAAAAGGGCGGCTCAGGAAGGGCTGTTCTCAAAGGATTTTACTGATAAGGTACTAAAATTAGACGATTTGACAACAATAGAAATGAATAACTTTTTATTCTACCCATACTCAGGAAATGTATTAGCAGATATGTGTGGAGATAATGAAGGCGACAGGCTGACTTTATTTTATATAATAGATGCAATAGTTGAAAGAGCTGCAAAGCTTGTTGCAATAAACATTGCATCAGTAGTACAAAAATCAGGCAGAGGTAAAAACCCATTAAAGCCTGTTTGCATTACAGCAGATGGTTCAACATTTTATAAATCAAAGCTTCTTAGAGGCAAAATAGAATACTATGTTAAAGACTATCTGGAAAACCAAAAAGGGATTTATTGTGAATTTGTAAAAGCAGATAACGTTACATTAGTTGGAACTGCAATAGCAGGGCTTTTAGGATAATTAGATAGATATATTTGTGCAGGAGGGTTTAATGATCTTCCTGCTTTTAATTTTATAACGCTATTTGTGGTATATTATTAATGTAATATATTGAATTGTTGGAGGAGTTTAAATGGTGAGTAGGCCTGTTGAAAAGAATAAAGATTATGATATTAAAATAGATAATTTAGGATATGAAGGTGAAGGAGTAGGCAAGGTAGAGGGCTTTACTATTTTTGTCCCAGGTGCACTTCCAGGTGAAGAGGTTAATGCCAAAATAGTCAAGGTAAACAAAAATTTTGCATATGGAAAGTTAAATAAAATAATAAATCCATCACCAGATAGGACTGAGCCTAAATGCACCCTTAAAAGATGCGGAGGATGCAACCTAATGCACCTTTCCTATGATGCCCAGCTTAAATTTAAAAGACAAAGAGTAATAGATAGCCTAGAGAGAATAGGAAATATAAAGAATCCAATTGTACACGATACAATAGGAATGAAAAATCCATATAGATATAGAAACAAAGCCCAGTTTCCAATAGGAATAAAGGATGGAAAGGTAATAGCAGGCTTCTATGCTCTAAAATCCCATGAAGTAATTGACACACCTTCATGCTTAATACAAGATGAAGTAAGCGACAAAGTAATGAATATTATAAAGTCATGGGCAAACAAAAATGAGGTATCAGTATATGATGAAAAAACAGGAAAAGGAATACTAAGACACGTAATGGTTAGAAAAGCATTTAAAACAAATGAGGTTATGGTTGTACTAGTTACCAACGGCTATGATATACCTTATATAGATGAACTAGTAGAAATACTTAAAAATGATATACAAAACCTAAGCAGCATCGTCCAAAATATAAATAGAGAAAAAACCAACGTAGTGCTTGGAAGCAAAAATAAAACCATATATGGAAAGGATACCATAACAGACTATATAGGAGATTTAAAATTTAATATATCACCCCTATCTTTCTTTCAAGTAAACCCTGTCCAAACTGAGGTATTATACAATAAAGCTTTAGAGTATGCCAACCTTACAGGAGATGAAACAGTAATAGATGCCTACTGCGGCACGGGAACCATATCTTTGTTTTTAGCTCAAAGGGCAAAAAAGGTATACGGTATAGAAATTGTAAAAGAAGCAGTGCAAGATGCTAAAAAGAACGCCCAAGAAAACAACATATCAAACGCAGAGTTTATAACAGGAAAATCAGAAGAGGTAATACCTGATTTATACAACAAAGGAATCAAAGCAGATGTAATAGTTGTAGACCCCCCAAGAAAAGGCTGCGATGAGGAACTTCTAAGAACCATTGCAGCTATGAAACCTAAAAGGGTTGTATATGTATCCTGTGACCCTGGAACATTGGCCAGGGATTTGAGGTATCTTGTGGAAAATGGATTTGATGTGGCAGAGGTGCAGCCAGTTGATATGTTTGCTATGACGGGGCATGTTGAATGTGTGGCGTTGATACAACGAGCAGATACATAGAAATCCTTAGTTTTAGACACTTTTTCAAGCATATCGTCTTCACTGGTGAGGGTGATAAAATTAGAAATAAGGTGATTAAAAACTACATCAATGTTTCTGTGGTGGTTGATATAGAGTGTGGGGATACAAGAAGATGAAAGGGGAAAATGGTATGGAAAACAATGGGCCCTTCTGCATAAAATAGACACAGTTTCGTGATAATATCTCTTGATTTCATTTAATTTTTACTATGTTGATATAATTTAATACCATGTTATAATTTAACAGTAATAGATTGCATCAATCCAATTAATACCAGAACTACTTTTGGTATAGTCAAAGGTAGTTCTATGCAGCTTTTTGGGCAAATAACATTTTTTGTACTTTTTAGGTGGAAGCCAGCAACACCCAGAA
>DIRE01000082.1 GCA_002426575.1 Clostridiaceae bacterium UBA5444
TATGTTCCGAATTGGAAAAGGAATGTCACGATGGCCGCTTCGCTGTACTCTCCTATAAACATTGCGCCAAATACTGCAATGCTTACTAAAACTTCAATGCCAATGGCTTTCATTCGAAGTCCTGTGACTGCCCGAAAGAGGATTGGCAGCCCTGCTAATACCGTAGCAGCAAGGTAACAAATAATTGTGGCTGTTCTCATATTCGTCAGGTGCTCTGCCAGATATCCTAAGACTGTCAATATGCCTGCTGCAAATGTAAAAGGCATAGTATATTCTTTAAAAAATTGGTTTAGTTTTCGGTTCCATCTATTCATGTTTATAACCCCCTATCTATCTAAATTATAATAAATCCTGTCAGGAAAGTAATTGACGTAGGTCAAAAAATCTATGGAGGAAGTTAATCCCCTCGAATTTCTTTTTGATGAAAGCTCAGGACTTTCGGTGTGGCGAGGTCTCTTGCCCTAAACTACCAGTTCTGCATTTTTCTTAAAGGGCAGATTATTTTACTTTAACTATCAAGACACCATTATTCCTTTACTTTTTTATAATGCTTATCTTAAATGTGATAAAATTAATAATATATTAAATTAAAAAACAAAATGAGGTGGATTAAAACGAAAGTAAAAAGAATAGAAGATATAGATAAAAACTTTAAATCTAGGGGAATATATGAAAATAACATCGTCTATATGGATGCATTAGAGTCTCCTTATGAAATATATGGATTACCTTGTATTAAGGAAGAGAGGCTTTATTGCAGGCTCCCTCAAAGCTCATTAAAAAGGTTTTCAGAATCAGTTCAATACCTTGCATGGAATACTACGGGAGCAAGGGTAAGGTTTATGACGGACTCACCCTTTGTATCTATTAAAGCTGAAATACGTACAGCAGATGATATGTCTCATATGCCAAGAAGTGGAATGTCAGGCTTTGATATGTATATAGGAAGCAAAGAAAACAAAAAATTCATAAATTCTATAATGCCTGAGTCTGGTGTTACATGCTTTGAAGGAATTACATATACCAAAGAAAAAGGCATGAAAGAATGGACTATAAACTTTCCGTTATATAATGGCATCAAAAAACTTTTAATTGGTCTTAAGGAAGGTTCAAACCTTGAAAAAGCACCAGCATATTCAATAGAAAAACCAATCGTATTTTATGGTTCTTCCATAACTCATGGTGGATGTGCATCAAGGCCTGGAAACTCTTATCCTAATATACTTTCAAGATGGCTTGATGCTGGTATCTACAACTTAGGATTTAGTGGAAGTGCCAAAGGTGAGACAGAGATGGCTGAATATATAGCAGGACTTAATATGAGTGCATTTGTTTTAGACTATGACCACAATGCGCCCGATATAAGCCATCTGTCTAATACTCACGAAAGATTCTATAAAATAGTAAGAGATGCAAATAAAAAGCTTCCGATTATTATAATAACCAAGCCAGACTTTGATTCTGATATTGAAGAAAATAAAAAAAGAAGAGAAGTTATATATAATACCTATAAAAATGCAATAAATTCCGGTGATGATTTTGTTTATTTTATAGATGGAGAAAAGCTATTTGGAAAACGTGATAGAGACTCCTGCACCGTGGACGGATGCCATCCTAATGATCTTGGTTTTATGCGTATGGCAGATACAATATTTCCAGTTTTAAAAAAGGCCTTGCTAAAATAGCAAAGCCTTTTTAATCAAAAAATGAAAGCTGCTCCCTTTCATAACCTTTCTTATATTCTTTAATAATATCACCCATTTTATATAGGATCCCTAATCGAGAACATTCTCTTTTAAATAGATTCCATAGCTCTTTAGAATTTGGAGAAGGACACTCATAAGCATTTCCATATTGTCTAATATACTTTTCTTTAATTCCCGGGAAAAAAATATCTAATTTATTATAATACCATTCTCTCTGATTTTGCCTTAATGTCATACCAAAGGCAGGATATATAAATTTTGCTCCATTTTCATGTGCAAAATTTATAATGCTTCTTATATTTTCCTCATTATCCTCAATAAAGGGAAGTACTGGCATTAATAATATACCTGTATATATGCCTGCATCTGTCAGCTTTTTTATTGCCTCAAACCTATCTGATGACAAGGTCACATTAGGTTCAATTTTGCTGCACAAATCATCATCAGCAGTTGTTATTGTAATCTTAACAAGCGCCGGAGAATGTGCAGCAATTTTTTTTAAAACATCTATGTCTCTTACAACTAAATTACTTTTAGTTGCTATAGATACACCAAATCCATAGTGGTCAATTAGCTCTAATGCACCTCTTGTAAGCATATACTTTTTCTCAAATGGATTGTATGGATCACTCATTGACCCAGTTCCAATAACCCCGGTTCTACTTTTTGATTTAAGCTCACGTGCAATTATGGAAAGAGCATTTTCCTTCGCCCTTACCTCATCAAATTTTTCAATATTATAACATTCACTTCGGCTATCACAGTATATGCACCCATGACAGCAGCCCTTGTAAATATTCATGTTATAGTTGTTTCCAAACCATGAGTTATTCTCAGCATAGCCTGAAATAATTGTTTTTGCCTTAATAAATTCCATACTATACATCCTTTTTATAATTAAGTTTATATATCTACCTAATACTTTTAAACTGATACCCCAAGCTCTTTAGCAATTCCCTTTAAGCCCTGCTCAACTTCTTTTCTAGAAAAATTATTTTTTTCTAAGTATTCATCATCAAGGTTATTTAGCCTTTCATAGAAGTCCAATGCCAGCTCTATATATTTTTTATCTTTAAGATCCATTCTTTCATATAACATATTTTCGGCTTCATTTATTTTCCCTTGCTCTATTAAGATAAGTAACTGTTTATGTAGGTTATCAATTTGTGTATACTTTTCCTCATGTGAAAATTCGTAAGTAACTATCTCTTTATTCAAAAAAACTTTTGCCAAAAACCTTATCAGCTCATTAATCAATCGCATTATATAATCTTGTTCAAATGTAATATTTACCACTGCCCTTCTAAGATGTATTGAATATAATTTTCCCTATATACACATAAACAGCTTAACAAATATTAAATGTATTTTCAATAACCTAATCAGTATTCTGTACAATGATTCACCCATATGTCTCTATCTAGGAAAGTTGCATAAGAGTCAATATTTGTACCTGTAAAATAACATATGTATAACTTGAATAACAAAGAGGGTATTTGACAACAATATTATATAAATATAGGCATTGGAGGCAATAAATATGGGCGATACAGTAACAGTAGGGAAAAGTCCTATCAGAGTAGATGCTTGGGATAAGGCTACAGGCCGCACGAAATTCAATAGCGATGTTTTATCACCTAGTATTTTATATGCAAAAATAGTCATAAGTAAGTATGCTCATGCAAAGATAAAAAGAATTGATACTTCTAAGGCCTCTAATGCCCCAGGTGTTCAAGCCATAATAACTGGGGAATACGCAGAAGGTATTCTAACTGGTACATTTGTGGAGGATCGCCCCCCACTTGCTACTTATAAAGTCAGATACTTTGGAGAGCCAGTTGCAATTGTAATTGCAAGCAGCGAACTCGAAGCTACAAGAGCCGCAGAGATGATAAAAATAGAATACGAACCATTGCAAGTTATAAATTCACCTAGTGATGCAATAAAACAAAACGCAATTTTAATACATGAGGGGTTAGGCAATTATAGACGGGTAAAAGAGTGTTTTCCAACCCCTAATACTAATATTGCCAACCATGTGAAAATAAGAAAAGGAGATATAGAAAAGGGCTTTTCAGAGAGCGATGTTATAGTAGAAAAAAGCTTTTTTCTTCCCCAATCAGATCATATAGCCATGGAGACGCGTTCAGTGAGGGCTGAAATTAAGCCTGATGGTTATGTTATAATTCACTCACCATCTCAAGCTCCTTATATAATTAGGAAGAAATTAAGCCGTCACTTTGGAATTGATGTAGGTAAAATACTAGTACATACGCCAATGGTTGGAGGAGCTTTTGGCGGTAAGGCTGCTGTCCAGCTTGAGATGATAGCCTATCTTGCCTCTAAAGCTGTTGGCGGAAGAGAGGTTATTATTGTAAATTCTAGAGAGGAAGATATGATAACTTCCCCTTGCAAAATAGGGCTTGAGGCTAAAGTTAAACTAGGAGCTACAAAAGATGGTATGCTTAAGGCGGCCCAGATTACTTATTTAGTCGACTGTGGAGCCTATTCAGATATGGGGGCAGTTATAACTAAATCAATTTCATCAGATTGTACTGGTCCATATAATATTGAAAATGTATGGTGTGACTCCATGTGCATATACACAAACCACCCTTATGTAACATCTTTTAGAGGCTTTGGGCATTCAGAATATACGGCCGCTATTGAAAGGGCCATGGATAACCTAGCTTATAATCTTTCAATGGATCCGCTAGAATTAAGACTTAAAAATGCTATTGGCCCTTATGATACCACTCCGACACAATCAGAATTAACGGTTAGTAATATAGGAAACCTTAAAAAGTGCATAGAAAAGTTAAAGGTTTTAATAAACTGGGATGAAGGTCAAAGGATTGAAATAGGAAATAACAAAATAATATCTAAAGGTATGGCATGCTTTTGGAAAACCTCAAGTACCCCGCCTGATGCTATATCAGGAGCTGTTATTACATTTACTCCTGACGGTTATGCAAACTTAAGTATTGGAGCTGTTGAGCTTGGTCAAGGATCTAAAACGGCCCTAGCACAAATATTAGCCGAAAAGCTAAAAATAGATATAGATAGAATTAATGTTTCCATGGAGGTAAATACACATGAGCATCCAGAGCATTGGAAAACAGTTGCAAGCTCCACAAGTTATATGGTTGGCAACGCTATTATTGCAGCTGCAGATGATGCAATTAGCCAGCTTAAATACACATCTGCCATTGTTTTAAGATGCTCTCCTGAAGATATAGACATTGCATCAGGCAAGGCGTTTATAAAGACTAATCCACAAAAATATATAGATATAACAGAAGTGGTTCATGGCTATAAATAT
The DNA here is from genome assembly GCA_002426575.1 of Clostridiaceae bacterium UBA5444. Taxonomy (GTDB): domain Bacteria; phylum Bacillota; class Clostridia; order Clostridiales; family Oxobacteraceae; genus UBA5444. The sequence goes on from DIRE01000082.1 coordinate 5,029, forward strand.
CCAAATGGAAATTCAGTTGGAGGGCAGGTTATAGGCCGCGGAAGCTTTATTATGAAGCATTTGACTCCCATGGATAAAGATACTGGTAAGGGAAACCCAGGCCCACTATGGACAGTAGGCGCGCAAGCCGTAGAGGTTGAATTTGACACTAAAGAATATACATACAAAGTACTTAAAGCTGCATCTGTCATAGATGCAGGCAAGATTATAAATCCTATGATTGCAAAAGGAGTGACAATGGGCGGAATGGCTATGGGGCTGAGCCTTGCAAGCTCAGAGGCCTTTATATATGATGAAAATGGGGTTATATTAAACCCAAATCTTCGTACCTATAAACCTCTAGGTTTTAAAGAAAAGCCTGAATATATTGTAGAATTTATTGAAACCCCTGAAGAAGATGGTCCTTTTGGCGTTCGTGGCCTAGGTGAGTTTGGTCTAATTGGTATGCCTGGGGCTTTGGTAAATAGCCTATCATTAGCCGCTCAAGCTGACTTAAGTAATCTTCCATTAACACCAGAGAGCATATGGAAGGCAAAAACAGGGGGGATTATATGATATCTTTTGATTTTGATTATTATAAACCTAATACAATAGATGAGGCTATAGAGATTTACAAATACTTAAGCCTAGAAGGCAAGACTGCTATATATTACTCAGGAGGAACAGAAATTATAAGCCAGGCCAGAATAGACAAAATACGCTTTGATGCCGCAATAGACATTAAGCATATTCCAGAATGTAATATACATGGTTTTCAAGATGATAAACTATTTATAGGTTCTGCTGTTACATTAACTAAAATCTCTGATTATTACCTTTTTCCTCTTTTAAGCGAAATCTGCAAAAAAACTGCTGACCATACTGCACGTAATAAAATAACTATTGGAGGCAATATATGCGGCAAGGTACCATATAAGGAAGCAATACTTCCCTTTTTATTATCAGATAGTTATGTTGTCATTGCAGGAGTAGGTGGAAAAAAGGCGGTACCTATAGCCCAAATATTCGGCGAAGAACCCCAACTTAGGAGTAAACCTAGACTTAATGCAGGTGAATTTATCATACAGATAATAACTGAAAGGGATTATACCATGCTTCCCTATATAAATATTAAAAAGGCAAAACAAGGAAAGGTGGATTATCCACTAGTTACTATAGCGTCAATTGAAAAAGATAAACAGATAAGGATAGCTTTTAGCGGTATCTGTCCCTTTCCATTTAGATCAGCTGAAATTGAAAAAGACTTAAACAATGATTCTGTAGCGCCCAATGAAAGAATAAATGCTATTATAAGCCATCTCACCGCCCCAATAATCAATGATATACTTGGTTCTTCTAAGTATAGGGAGTTTGTTCTAAGAAATGCACTAGGTGAAGTTCTTTTTAAATTTAGAGGTGAAAATAATGCTTGAGATAAAAGGTAAAAATATAATTGATATAAATGTAAATGGGACTATAAAAAGTGTTGTTGTAAGACCTGCAGATACCCTCTTATATGTACTTCGTGAACAGCTAGGTTTAACTGGTGCAAAAAACAGTTGTGAAAATGGGGATTGCGGGGGATGTACAGTACTTGTAGACGATATGCCAATTAAATCATGCCATATGCTTGCAGTAGAGGCAATAGGCCATAACATAACCACCATAGAAGGACTGAAAAATGAGCCTATACAAAATGCATTCGTAGAAAAATTTGCTATTCAATGTGGCTTTTGTACCCCTGGGATGATAATGAATTGCTATGCTCTTACTAAAAAATATCCTCATGCAACAGATGAAATAATAGAAGAGTGGATGGAATCAAATATTTGCAGATGTACAGGATATCAAGAAATACTTGAGGCCATAAAATCAGTTTCGAGCTAATGATGGCTATATTAAGAGTAATATATCCCCCAATATTTTAATAATATAGATAATATATATTATTAAAATATTGGGGGAGAAAATGAAAAAAAATATAAGTGCTATTGTATTCTACGGCGCTATCTGGGGATTAATAGAAGCCACATTAGGTTATACGCTACATGCTATTCCAATAAAAGTTGGATGGTTTTTTTGGTTTCCGTTAGCATACCTTTTTTTAGATAGAGTTTATAAAAAGACAAACAAATTGTCATCACTGCTTTATACCTCATCCATTGCTGCCTCAATCAAACTTATCAATCTTTTGCTGCCTACAAGGATAGATAAAGTAATAAACCCTGCTGCTTCAATTTTATTTGAAGGCTTAGCAGTGTTTGCTGTTTTTAAAGTTGTTGAACATAAAAAAGATATATTTAGGTCAAAATATATCGAGGCACTCGTGCCAAGCATTGGATGGAGATTTCTATATGTCATCTATATACTGCTTATGCCTGAATTCTTTTTTAAATTATCTCCACTAAGAGCTGTAAAACCATTTTTAAAATTCTTTGTCTTTGATGGCATAGCAAACAGTTTAATAATATATGCATACATTACTATTGCTGAAAGGATTAGCATAAAGAATAAAAATTCGGACTATGAAAAAAACAAATGGTTAAATAATATAGCAGAATATATGGATACACATATGGCATTAAAAATATGTATTTCATTCTCTATGCTAGCACTAGCTCTTTATGCTGAATGGTTATTATGATTGATTTATGTAGAAGGAATTATATTAGCTGCTGGCCTTTCAAAAAGGGCTCAAACTTATAAAATGACCTTAAAAGTTGGCGAAAAAACTATTTTGGGGAGCTGTATTGAGAAAATGGGCAGTGTTTGCTCAAGAATTATTGTAGTTGGAGGATACAAGTTTGAATATATTTTACCTATAATAAAAATGTATCCAAAAGCAGAGCTTATATTTAATAATAATTATGAGCATGGGATGTATAGCTCAATAAAAAAAGGATTAGAGCATATAAAAAGCGACCGCTTTTTCCTAACTCCAGGCGATTACCCTTTGATTAGTTCAGATGTATATAAAATAATGCTAGATACTTGTGGCGACATCATTATACCAACATATAAAGGGCAAAAAGGCCACCCAGTACTTATGAAAAGTTATCTTATAAAAGAAATATTACAGAATACTAAATGTTCTAATTTAAGAGAGTTTATTAACTCTAAAAAACCAATAAAAATAGAAGTACCATATAAAGGCATATTAATGGACGTAGATACCATGGAAGACTACATAAAGGTATGCAAATATTATTCGCTAAATTAGCAGTTGGTTTTGTCCAGCTGCTTTAAGTATTTAAGCCTATCATTTAGGTAATTTAGATGTCTTCCAATATCATGAGCCATACCACTATAAACTTGTTTTGCTTGCTCATCCATAGCTAAATGAGACATCATAGCGTAACTCCCCTTGGCATCCTCTGCAGATATGATACATTTTTGTAAAAAATACTGTTCAGACAAATACTTCACCCCGCTTTACTATATCTTTTATTGTAACCAAATCTGTTATTTTTATAGACACAGATTAAATGTATTTTCAATAACCCCTGGTAGTACGCTATACAACGATTTGCCCATGCATTCTTCAAAGTGCTTTTCTATATTAAAAATTGCTTTCCATTTGTCTACAGTATATTCATTTGTACCATGCCTTAAGGCTACATCCACCATTCTCTTTTCCATAAGACAAAAACCATCTGGCAGTGCTAGTGCATCGCATAATTGAATTAATCTATCATAATCATCAAATTCTGTGACATTAATAAAATTCTCCACAAACTTAAACTCTTCATGACTACAATCCCATTCTCCAAATATAGAATTAACATCCTTGTATGGAAAAGAGTGTGTTATACAAATCCTTGCAGGTAGTTCATACCCTTTTGAGAGTAAAAAATTATACCCATCTATGCTATGCCTCATGTTTGTAACCCCAAACCTTCTTCCGATATCGTGCAGCATGCCTAATATAAGTGCTATATTGGGATTTAGCCCCTCACAATTCTCAGCTATTAGTTCAGCAGCTTTACCTACATATAATGAATGTTCTACCCATGGACCCGGATTTAGTTTTCCCCCTTCTTCTAAAAAAAGCTTTGCTTCCTCTATAGAAGGAATATGATTATTTGTATTTAAGTTGTTCATATTAACCTCCACCCTTGCTATAATATTTATTTGTACCATACCTTAAATCTATATTTGACAACTTCTCTACTCACTAACTCCCACCAAAAATATCTTCTTCTCAAACCCACCTCTCTTTTCCCTCTTACAAGCCCTTATCTTCTCAAACTCCTCCCCACTTACTCCTTTATGCTCTGCAATTGCATATATAATCTCAGCTATATCTGCAAGTTCCTCTACTTCACCTGATTCATAATACTCATTAAGCTCTTCTCCAAGCTTTTTATTTAATTCCTTTAGATATTCCTCATCATTTAAAATTCTAACTTCACACTCTTTGCCATGATTCCTTATTATCTCTGGTATCTTATCTCTTATAAGTTTGTTGTATACAACCATTGCCCCATCTCCTTTTTTATCCTTCATAATATACAAGTTGCGGTTTTAATTTTCTTATTCCGCCTCTTGGGTTTTCTACATCCCCTTTATATCTTGGTATGAGGTGTATATGGAGGTGCATAATTGTCTGTCCGCCATCATATCCTACATTTACACCCACGTTATATCCTGTGGGGTGGTATTTATTATCTAAAATTGCTTTGCATTTATTTAGCAAATCATATATTTCATTTATCTCCTGCTCTGTAGCATCAAAGAAACTGCCAAAATGCCTTTTAGGTATAACAAGTATATGCCCTTCATTTACTGGAAAGCCATCGTATATTGCAAATGCAAGAGAGCTTTCTGCAATTATTTTGTTTTTTGGGCTTTCATATATATTACAGAACAAACATTTATCCACTATTTCGCCATCCTTTCTCTATAGTATCTTGCCGTCCTATAATCAATAGCATCCTTAAAATGTCTAATAAAATACTTGTTATCTTTAAATTCTAGTAGCTCATTATCAAGGCAAAAGCAGTCATCATATTGTTTAAAAAACTCAGGATTTGACTTTGCCATAAAATGCTGGGGATTTTTCTTTGACAGTGCTACATACTCATCTTTTCCCCAATATTTATAGCCTTTTGTTGATAGGTGTCTTGTCATATCTATACTATTTGAACCCTTATTATAAAAATCTCTAAAGCTTATATAAATATCATCTTCATAAAGCTTCATTTTTAAATCCCCATGATTATAGAATGCTAATAATACTGGCATCTTGTAGCTTTTAGTCATATTTGTTGTTTCAATGAATACTAAAAATTCATGAGCTTTAGTATTTATAAGCATCTCTTCCACTTCATTTAATTCTCCGATTTCATTTAGGTATCCTAAATAATCGTTTAAAATATTTAATTTGCTGTTTCTTCTCATATTTACATATATATCATCATCTATATATGTAAATACCTCAAGCCTTGACGGTCTATGACCTACAATTTCTTTTATTCTTAAATATTCTTCATGTATTAATACTTTTATGTTTTTCATATCATCAAACTGCTTTTTAAATATATCAATGATTCTAAAATCAAAATCAACTATACAATCATCCGGAAAGTCCTCCTCCTTTGGAAGACTCATGCCTCTTTTAGATTCCTTTGAAGTTTCCCTTTCAATACTGCTTCCGCTTAATAAAAATGGTATCATGTTAGCCTTTTTATAATTACCTATGAAATCAAGAACATTTAAGTATTTTTTGCCAGGTGACTTTCTTAATCCCCTGCCAAGCTGCTGCAAAAATATTGTTGAAGATTCAGTAGGCCTTAAAAACATTACAAGATCCACTGATGGAACATCGAGCCCCTCATTAAACATATCCACGGAGAAAACCACATTTATATCTCCTTTATTTAGTTTTGAAATAGCCTCATCTCTCTCCATAGAATTGTCAAAACCTTCACCGCTTACAACTGAGCAGGACTTAACACCATTATCATTAAAATATTTAGCCATGTACTCAGCATGATTTCTGCTTGTACAAAAACCCAATGCTCTTTTAGTGTTGTATTTTTTATAATGGTTTAGTATAATATCCGCCCTTTTATTTATCATCAATGCCTGTTCAAGTTCTAAATTATCATACTTGCCATTTTTATAACTAACTTGAGAATAATCAACATCATCATATATTCCATAGTATCTAAAAGGAACGAGCCAGCCTTTGTTTATAACTTCTTTAAGCCTTGCCTCATACACAATATTATAATCACAAAGTACAAACACATCCTTATTGTCTAGTCTTTCTGGCGTAGCTGTAAGCCCTAAAAGAAACTTAGGTTTAAAATAGTTTAATATATTTCTATAACTATCTGCTACAGCATGGTGAAACTCATCAATTATAATATAGTCAAAGTAGTCAGGTGAAAAGTAGCTGTCATTAAGGTATTCCATCTTTCCTAGCGTCTGAACAGATGCAAATAAAATATGACTTTCCTTATCCTTATGCTCACTTGAGAAATATCCATAGTCTGCTCCAGGTCTTACTGCTTCAAAAGATGCCCTTGCCTGTTTTAATATTTCTTCCCTATGGGCAACAAACAAAACCTTATTAAAATCATAAGAATCAAATGCTGCAAGATATGTCTTTCCTATACC
>DIRE01000083.1:0-3749 GCA_002426575.1 Clostridiaceae bacterium UBA5444
TCGAACCTGCAACCTTCTGATTCGTAGTCAGGCACTCTATCCAATTGAGCTACGGGCGCATATATAGTTTTTTTAAATTCTAAATAACATTTTATATCTTAACATAAAGATGCCCAAAAATCAAACGAAAAATACTTATATAATTATAAGTTTATGGTAAACAATTATATTAATGAGTAGGCCATACAACATACAGCCTGTTCTTGGCGGAGAAGCCGGAATTCTAACCCGGCCTAGGGTAAACCCCTATTAATGCTCATATTTGACCATTAATTGATGCAGGAAACCTTGTCGCTCCCTTTGATAGGAGTTTCAAGGTTTCTATTCCATATGAGAGTTGCGTATTTTTTTTATTGCTTTAAAAATGTTTTTATTTTGTATTTTTCCTACATTCTTATTATAAACTTTGCACTTATATATCAAGCGAATGCTAATAATCTCCAATACCAATATAAATTTAGCTAACTAATAAGATTTAAAAATTATATATTGATTAGTATTTTTCGGTTCCATGGCCACTTACCTTGAAGTGCCAAACGGTCATGGTCTATCCATGCATACAATAGTTTTCCTTTATAAAATATTACAACTGAGTCTTTGTTTTTTCCCAATTCATCTATGTTTAAAACTCCTTGTGTTATTAAGGCTTGCACATCGTCTTTTGTTATCTTCATAAAAACACCCCAATACTTTATTATGCAAATTGGCCCATATTTTTCGATTGAGTATCACTTGGAGCCTAATTGCATTTTCCCCCATAAAAAGATGATGATCTGTGCAGGAATCCCAATTGCAAAAATAATCCAGATATTATAAGAAAGAAAAGATAAATACACACACATTAGGGTACTCCATACAAGTACAGAAATGATTAAAAAGTTTGTTCTTCGCTTTCCCCAAATAGAGTTAAACACCAGTAGAACAATACACGCAACAGGAATAGCATATATGTAAATCATCCACATATGTTGATGCAGCGCAGCAGAATACAATCCACAAAATACAAATGCAAGGGTGGCAATCAAAAATACTAGTGATATGGATAAAAGCGTAACAATCAGGCGATTATGCCTTTTTTGTTTTAAAATAGTCTGGGGAATTTTACCGTTTTCTTTATGTACATCTTCCAATAGATAATCCACGGTAACTCCAAACATATCCGCAATTTCTTTTAGGGTGATCACATCGGGTATCGATTGGGCACGCTCCCATTTCGAAACAGCCTTGTCAGAGTAGTTCAATTTCTCTGCAAGTTCTGCTTGGGTTAAATTCATTGACTTTCGTAAGTCAACAATATTTTTTGCAATAATACATTTTAAATCTCCCATTAAGTCACACGCCCCTAAACGAATCTTCATAAAAATTATACTATATTAAAAAATGGAAATCAAATCAATAATAATCAAGTAATTATGGACTCTACTGGCAGTAGAGTCGCATATTATCTTCTCTACTAGGCAAAAATAATTAGTAGATACCCGCATGCCTACTATAGGGTGATTTATCCAAAGACCTTAATATATAATTAATTAGAGTTTTGAATCTTAAGGAGGAGTAATTATGTTTTTTAGATGGGAGAACGACGTTATGCAACAATATGTAATAACATGCTGCTCAACAGCAGATATGCCATACGAATATTTTCAGGAAAGGTGCATACCATTTGTCTGTTTTCATTTTAATATAGATGGAAAGCAATATCCAGATGATTTAGGGAAGTCTATGCCATTTGTGGAGTTCTATAGCAAGATCTCTGCCGGTTCAGAGCCGACAACCTCTCAGGTTAATGTTCAGGAATTTATAGAGTTCTTTGAGCCAATTTTAAGAGCAGGGAAAGACATACTTCATGTTAGCTTATCATCGGGCTTATCTGGCGCTTGGAGTTCGGCTAACATTGCCAAAAATGAACTTTTGGAAAAATATCCAGACAGAAGAATTGAAATTGAGGATTCATTGGGGGCATCCTCAGGCTATGGTCTTCTTATTGATATGCTAGCAGATATGCGGGACAAAGGCGCATCCTATGAAGATGTTTATCAATGGGCAGAGAATAATAAGTTACTTATTCATCACTGGTTTTTTTCAACAGACTTAACATCCTATATAAAAGGAGGCCGAATATCTAAGGCTGCTGGATTATTTGGTTCCGTTTTAGGGATTTGTCCTCTCCTCAACATGGATGATACCGGGCATTTGATCCCGAAAGAAAAAATCCGGTCAAAAAAGAAAGTTATCCATGAAATTGTAGAAAAGATGAAAGTCCATGCACAGAACAATGTAAACTACAGCGGCAAGTGCTTTATCTCGCACTCCGCATGTATCGATGACGCCCGTACAGTAGCCGATTTAGTTGAATCTACCTTTCCTAATTTAAGCGGAAAAGTGATAATCAACAGCGTAGGTACTGTCATTGGCTCACACACTGGCCCTGGCACAGTGGCACTGTTTTTTATAGGAGATAAAAGGGTGGGCAGTGAAAAGAAAGCTTAAGGAAGGCAGGTCCTGTCCCCGCCTTCAAAAATTTCACACCCAATTTACACCCAATTTACACCCAAAATGTAGTTATATAAACATATAAAAAAATCAACGGTTACAGTTTCTATTCACTATAACCGTTGATTTTTTTATTCTTTGGCGGAGAAGCCGGGATTCGAACCCGGGCTAGAGTAAACCCCTACTAACGGTTTAGCAAACCGTCCCCTTCAGCCACTTGGGTACTTCTCCACGATGGCTTAAGTTATTAAAAAAAAATATTAAATGGCGGAGAGGGTGGGATTCGAACCCACGGTAGAGTTGCCCCTACGCTGGTTTTCAAGACCAGAGCCTTCAACCACTCGACCACCTCTCCTGATCGACACATTCTATATTATAGCAACATATTTTTATGGTGTCAACATGAAATGTGTCTATATCTAATAAGTTTATCTGGTTATCTTGTCACAGCCACCCATATATGGTACTAATGCCTTTGGTATTCTAATGCCTCCATCAGCATCTTGGTAGTTCTCAAGTATTGCTGCTACTGTTCTTCCAATGGCTAGGCCAGATCCATTTAGCGTATGAACATATTGGGCTTTATCCTTTGGAGATGACTTAAATTTAATATTAGCCCTTCTTGCTTGGAAGTCCTCAAAATTACTGCAGGATGATATTTCAACGTATCTTCCATAGCTAGGCATCCAAACCTCTATATCATACTTTAGTGCTGCAGTAAAGCCAAGATCGCCTGTGCATATCTTTACAACCCTATATGGTATATCAAGAATTTGTAGAACCTCTTCTGCATCTTTTGTTAGTAGTTCTAATTCTTTATAGGAATCCTCAGGCTTTGCAAATTTAACAAGCTCAACCTTGTTAAATTGGTGCTGCCTTATAAGTCCTCTTGTATCCCTGCCTGCAGAGCCAGCCTCTGCCCTAAAACATGCTGTATATGCCACATGCTTTATTGTTAGCTTATTTCCATCAAGTATTTCATCTCTATATAGATTTGTTACTGGAACTTCTGCTGTAGGTATCAAGAAATAATCTGTCCCTGCAACTTTGAAAGCATCCTCTTCAAATTTAGGAAGCTGCCCAGTACCTATCATGCTCCTCCTATGAACCATATATGGTGCAAAAATCTCAGTATAACCATGCTTTGTTGTATGAAGGTCAAGCATAAAGTTAACACATGCCCTCTCGAGCCTTGCACCTGCTCCCTTATAAAAAGTAAATCTTGAACCAGTAACTTTTCCTGCTCTTTCAAAATC
>DIRE01000083.1:3869-9559 GCA_002426575.1 Clostridiaceae bacterium UBA5444
TATAAAAAGTAAATCTTGAACCAGTAACTTTTCCTGCTCTTTCAAAATCCAGTATATCAAGATCTGTTCCTATATCCCAATGAGCTTTAGCATCAAAGTCAAATTCCCTTGGTGTTCCCCATTTTCTCATTTCTACATTATCCTCATCCGTATCTCCAACAGGTACAGATGGGTTTGGTATATTAGGGATCGTGAGCATAATATCCCCAAGCTCTTTGTCTACTACATTAGCTTTTTCATCAAGTTCTTTAATCTTCTCATTTAATTCTTTCATCTCAGCAATAAGCTTATCGGCGTTCTCGTTATTTTTCTTGAGCTTTGCAATCTCCTGGGAGTCGCTGTTTCTTTTGCTCTTCATGGTTTCAACTTCTGTCAGCAGGTTCCTTCTTTCCTCATCTTTTAAAACCACTTTATCTATAACAGATAAATCAAAGTCTTCCCCCCTAATTTTCATTGCCTCTTTTACGGCCTCAGGATTTGATCTTATTTTCTTTAAATCAAGCATAACTGCTCCTCCTCTATCAAATAATAAAAGCCTTCCATCCCCATACAAGGGACGAAAGGCTAATTCCGCGTTACCACCCTAATTGATAAAATATCAATCCTCTCTATGTGCATAACGGACACCACCGTACTGCTTAGTTTCTCGCAGCTCCTCAAGGATGGATTCAGTATAAGCAATCCCTGGTTTGCACCCACCACCAGTTCTCTTAAGAAAGTATTATACCTACTATTTCCTATCACAGGTTTAAACTATATTTGTTATTTATTATACCACAAAAGCATTTAAATAAACATACTTAAGTATTTTTGTATAAAAACTATTTACAATGTCCATGATTAAGATATAACGTAAGGGGGTAGATGTATGGATAGATTGGATATAATAGGGCAAATAGCAGATTTAAAAGATGTAGATTACAAAAATACACTTGGTATAGTAAGTATAATTGAGCTGCTTATTGAAAAAGGAATCTTAACTAAAAGTGATATTACCAAAAAGGCAAAGTTTTTAGATAGTCTAACAGTTGATGAATTGAAAATATTAAAAACTAGTGAAAAATAGTCATGGCCAATTGGCCATGACTATAATTTTATATCAAAAACTTCCCATCCTTATAGAAAAGCTTTCCATCTGCGTATATTTCTCCACCATCTCTCATGTCACAGAGCATATCCCAGTGAAGAGAGGATTTATTTTTGCTGCCAGTCTCAGGTATTCCGTCCCCTATGGCCATGTGTATTGTTCCGCCTATCTTTTCGTCAAATAACATATTTCTAGTAAATTTATCTATACCGTAATTTGTACCAATTGCACATTCTCCAACATGCCTTGATCCCTCATCCGTATCTAAAAGTGCATTTAAAAGTTCTTCTCCTTTTTTAGCTGATGCCTTTACAACCTTTCCTTTTTCAAAGGTAAGACATATATCTTCAATTTCTTTCCCTAAATATATACCTGGAAAACTAAATCTAATATGTCCATTTACGCTATCCTCTATAGGGCCTGTAAATACTTCTCCATCCGGGAAATTAACCTTTCCATCACAGTTAACCCAACTTCTGCCTGAAACTTTATATGTAATATCCGTATCCTTTGATATTACGTGTATAACATTTCTTGTATTTAAATATTCTACAATCCTCTGCTGCCCATTAGAAACCCTTTTCCACTCTGCTATTGGGTCATCTTTATCTATAAGACATGCCTTATATACAAAATCCTCATACTCACTTAAGGACATGTTTGCCTCCTGAGCATCTGCCTGAGTTGGGAATTGGGTTCCACACCATCTCATATCCCCATTCTTGGTTCTTTCATTATATATCTCTCTCCACTCTTTCTGACTTCTAAGGCTTTGAGTTACCTTTGTTGAATCAATATTAGAGAATTGCTTTGTGTTAAATTCTCCCCATAGGTAAAGATATGCCGTCATATTCTCAAATGCAAATTTGCTTAATTTAGATGGTGTATTAAGCTGCTCATCTGTTGCATTTTTATAAAATATTTCGCTTAAACCATCAAGCTTAATAAGGGTCTCAACTAATGCTCCCTGCAAAATTGCCTGCCTGTATGCTTCCTTTACAAGAGGCGCACTTACACTATTTGCGCCAATAAAAAGATAGTCTCCTTTTTTAATTCCTAAAGAATACTTTATAAGTACCTCTGCCATCTTTTCAACTCTCTTATCCATAATAGCTCCCTCCAAATATAATAATCTATAGTATGATTATACACTAATCTAATTTAAAATCATATTTCGTGATTTTTTATAATTCTAACGTATATAAATATATAAAGCAAACTTAATGGGAGGAGTTATAATAAATAAGCTAAAAAGACTATTGATGCTAATGATGGTAACAGTATTTTTAGTAACTGGTTGTAGTGCAAATATATTTGGCCTAAATAATAAAAATAAGTATGTATTAAATGCGTATTACAACCTAGAGGATAGATCCTTATTTTGCAGTCAAAAACTTACTTACAAAAATACTGAGGATATACCATTAGAAGAGATATACTTCCACATATATCCTAACGCTTTTTTAGAGGAAAATACTGCACCAATGATTGGAGAGGTTTCTCAAAACTATCCTAAAGGATTTAACCCTGGTTCACTAGATATTGTATCTATATGGGTTGAAGGGGAAACAGCCACCTGGGAGATCCTAGGGGCGGATAAAACACTTCTTTTGGTCAAACTTAAGAGGCCATTAAGGGTAAATAAAAAAGTCGAAGTTAAAATAGATTTTAATGAGAGGCTTCCTGAATCAAAAACAGATTTCGGATATTACCAAGGGGTAGCCTGTTTTGAAAACTGGTACCCAATAGTTTGCGTATATGACAATGATGGCTGGGATAAAAATCTAAGTAAAAAGATGGGAGAAGTAAATTACAGTGAAATATCAGATTATGTTGTGGAAATAAATCTACCACAAGACCAAACAGTAGCATCTACTGGAAAATGTATTAATGAGGAAGATAGTGGGAGTGGAAGAAAAAAGATAACACTTAAAGCTGATAATGTTAGAGACTTTACATGGATAAGCAGCAATAGGTTTACTACGTTTGAGAAAAAATCTGGCAATGTTTTGATAAAAGCATACCTTTTAGATGATAATACGGGAATGGGAGAGGAAACCCTTAATATGGGTCAAAGAGCAATAGAATTCTTCTCTAAAACATTTGGGGAATACCCCTATGATACATTTAACATTGCAGAAACATACCTATATGGTGGGGCCATGGAATACCCGATGCTAACATCAATAGGTCAGGAATTTTTTAAATCGACTGATAAAAAGCTTCTAGAGTCTGGCGTAGCCCATGAAATAGCTCACCAGTGGTGGTATGTGGTTGTAGGAAATAATGAATACAAAAACCCATGGCTTGATGAATCTTTTGCAACTTATTCAGAGGCCATGTATTTTGAAAAGTATTACGGAAAGCAAGAATTAAACGCAAGAATAAACCCCAAGATAGCGCTTATTAGGTTTAATAATTCCATAGGGGATTCCATGGATAAGTTTGATAATGCCCATGACTACAGCCTAGTTGTTTATCTAAAAGGTGCTTATATGCTTAATCAGTTTAGACAACTTGTCGGAGACGATAAGTTTATAGAAACATTAAGCAAATATTATAATACTTATAAATTTAAAAATGTAGATACAGAAGGCTTTTTAAAAATAGTAAGGCTTGTATGTGGCAGTGAGGCTGAAAGGTTTTTTATATTGAAGCTAAAAGAGGGTGGATGATACCTATATCATCCACCAAAATAGTAACCCTCTCCCCATTTTGTCATAATGTATTCAGGAGTTGCAGGATCCTTCTCTATCTTCTCTCTTAATCTTCTTACATGAACATCTACTGTTCTAGCATTTCTATCAGAATTGCTGCCCCATATAAGCTTTAATAGCTCCTCCCTGCTATATACTATATTTTTATTTAGTACAAGAAGCTTTAATATGTCATATTCTTTAGATGTAAGATTTATATCCCTATTGCCTTCTGTTACCACCTTTGATAGGGTATCTATGGATATTCCCTTTTCTTGTATAACTTTATCATAAGGGGTATAAGTATATTCATCCTTTCTTAATGAAGCATCAATAAACATTTTTAGTCTCTGCATATCAATAGGCTTTGATAGGTACATACAGTTTTTATTTTGGGGGTAACCAGTAGTATCTTCATTATCAATTAATAGTATAATATTTATATTATATTTTTTTATAAGTTTTTGGTAAGCTTTAAATTGTATTTCATCAAGTATTATTAGCTTATACTCTTTTAAATTTACTTTACTGAAAATATCGCTTTCATTATAAACAATATCTGCATCATAACCTTGTTGTTCAAGATAGAATTTAATTCCCTTTGCTATTAGTGGTTCACAACCTACAATTAGTATAACATCTCTCAACTACAGCATCCTCCTATTTTGATAACTCTCCCCAAAATACTCCTACTTTATCTTCGGTTGTTTCTGCATAATCTGGAGATGTTATAGCAATCTTTTTTCCAGTTTTAGACGGAACAAAAATAGTATATATGGCATCTGACACATTATCAATCTTTCCTGAGTCATCAGATACATATAAATCCTTTCTAAAAGGTTTTCTATTTAGGCTGTCTTCTTCCGTTGAGAATATAAGTTCTGGATTTCTTGGCAGCCAATAAACATTATAGGTTGGATTTAAGGTTATGTTAATCTTCTTATTTCTATCTAGATTATAAACCCATAATCCTTCCTGCAAATTCTCATCAGATAAAATAGCAATCTTATTTTTATTGGGAGAAACTATAAAATCTCTCCCATCTAATAGTATCTTAACATTCTTGCCAGAGCTATTAGCCGTATATATTTTACTTTTTAATCCTTCTTCATCTTGATCAGAAAATATAATCTTATTACCCCTTAAAAAGCCTACATTCCTGCATGCATTAAGATTCATATCGAGTTTTCTCATGTGTCCAGAGTCTACGCTATATATTACAATTCCCGGGTTTACTATATCTGCTGTCATTATAATATTTAATGATTGCTCATCCCAATCATAGGATGTAACTCCCGTATCCTCTGCTTTTAAAGGTGTAATATCTTTAATATTATTATTGGTGGTATCATATATATAAAGCTTATTTTTATCATCTAAATTTCCGGATATAAAAGATAAGTATCTGCCATTTGGAGATATTCTAGCATCTCTTATATTGTAAAACTCTATGCTGCTTTCTATCTTTTGTTTTTGGCCCTTTACATCAGTAATCCATAACTCCTCTAGCCCGCTCTTTCCTTGAACCTTTTTAGAGTAATATATATTTTTTTCATCTAAAGACCATGCTAATGCCTTCCCTGATGTATCAACCCTGACTAATCCCTCTATCCTATATCCTAAATCCTTATCCTCATGGACTACCTGCTTTTTTTCTTCCTTATTCATAATATCCAGTATATTAGGTTTATTAGGGTCTGAAGGAAATAGTATACTAAGAGCCAGTATGGAAAAAAATATGCCCCATAATAAAACAAGAGGTTTTTTCACTTAAATTCCCCTTTCTAAGATTCAGATTAGTGAATAGGTAAGAACTAGCAATATGGAAGCAACTTCTTCACTATTCACTCTTACCTTTTAACTATTATATTATCTATTATAACAATTCAATATGAAAAAAGACAGTT
>DIRE01000069.1 GCA_002426575.1 Clostridiaceae bacterium UBA5444
ACAAAACTCCATCCTTTTGCCATTAATGTTGAATCAAACTCATTGTTTAATCCTACTGGTGATTTACCTTTTCCTTGATACTCTGATGCTCCTATATCTGGTAAAGTCCCTGGATAAGGTGCAGGCTGTCCAAAGAAGTCCTTCCCTCCATTGTTATCAATAACTTTCCCTGCATTTATGCATGGTGAATTTGCTTTAAGCCTATACCCTGCAAGCGTATTTATCCCAATCTTTCCACTACCTGCATTTATAAGTTTTGGATCTGCATAAACACCATGAGGTTCTTGAGGCTCACCGGCAGTTTTGTTGCCAAAATAGCAATTGTTATCAAAGTAACATGTATCAGCATCATAAATATAACCGCCATCACCAAGATTATAAATTATATTATTATCTACATTGGCGTATGCACCATGGTTTATTATTCTTGTGCTCATACCTTTGTTAATATAAATAGTATTATTATAAACTTTAGTATTAAAATTTTTTCCTGTTGAGAATTCAAGTATAGAGTTACAATCATTCTGGCTTATATTATATCTTATTGTATTATCTTCATTATAAGCAGAATCCATTTGGAAGAAATTGCAAATCAACATAAATCCACCTTCATTATCATGACTGTAGTTATATTGAAATGTTGTACCATTACAATTAGCATCACAATCAAATGCTTGCCCATCTATAGTAGTTCTCGTAAGGTAGACTTCATTATATTGGAATATGGTATTATCACTATTAATAGCCCAAAATCCTGCGTTAGCACCTGTTGATGTTTTATGACATTCACTAGCTACATTATGCTCTACCAAAGCATCTTTACATTCGCAAATAACAATGCCATCTCCGCCTATTTTAGAAAATGAATTATTTCTTATAACAACTCCTATACTAGGAACCCATGCTGCAGGTCCACCCCATGCACCACGAGATATCCAGCTATTATTTCTTATAAATATCCCAGATTGATCTATATCTGTCATACTGCAATTTTCTATCTTCAAGTCTTTAAAATACGTAGGAATAGTGGGCTTTTCCCAAGAATCCACAACGCAGACAATTCCCCCTGTTCTATAACCTGCACAGCCAGAATAAGATCTTATATTATCTATGGCCAAGTTTTTAAGATAAATATGGTTACATGCCCCTATATTTTCTGCTGTAACAAAAACAGCTCTTCTAAAATTAACTTTTTCACTTACATTGGTTAAATGGAGATTATTCACTTCAATGTATTGTTGATTTTTAAGCATAAATGTAGTAGATACATTATCATTTTCTGTTTTTTCTTTATCTACTATTCCTGCACCATCAAATATTGGTTTTTCTCCTATACCATACATGTCTATAACGATAGGTTTTCCTTCTGCTCCGGAGCCGTGAGGCCTTAATTGCCCTGTCCAGGAACATCCTGCTTTAAATAAAAGTTTATCTCCTGGCTGAAAGACCACACTATTTACTTTATCAAGGGTCTTCCATGGTTTTCCTACTGAGGTACCAGTGTTTGCATCATCCCCATTTGCAGAATCTACATAGTAGGTATTGCCTATAGAATCTTTATCTACTGTATCCGCAGCACTTACATTAATAGGTAGATATGTGATAATAATTAGAATTGAAACTAGAAATGCTATTACCCTTTTCATTAATCTTCCTCCTTATCATGTTTAAAAAATATCGTTATCAATAGGGATCTTGTACTTTGTATGTATAATAATCCCTGGATGACCTTTTGTTGGTATCCTTAGATGTTTGTTCCCTTTTACATTTTTTTATGGAGAAAATATTCATTTTCTTTCATTATATAACTATTTACTCTATATTTAAAAACCTAAAAAACTCGTTTAAACCCCTATAGATATATCTTAGGGCTATTTGTTTAAATTATCTCAATATTTCTGCTAATATCAAAAAAACAAATAGTAGGTAGAGTTTATAGGCCCTACCTACTATTTGTTTCCACTCTCCTCTTATTTCTCCAATTAAAAAAAGCCTATAAAGTAAACTTATAAGTCTGCTTTATAGGCTTTTTAACCCTAACCATTCCGCTGCTTAAATAAATATAAGCTTAAGTACAAATAGTACTGCAAGTATAATCATGGTTCCAGATACTTTTTCTTTCTTTCCTCCAAGTAAATTGAATATTACATAGGAAATTGTTCCGAATATAAGTCCATTAGCTATGCTATATGTTAATGGCATCATTATTATTGTTAAGAATGCTGGGATTGCTTCTGTATAATTAAAGAAATCAATCTTTGTTATATTCTGCATCATAAACAGTCCAACAATTATAAGTGCAGGTGCTGTTGCACATCCTGGGATAGCCATAAAAATTGGTGCAAATACTATTGCTATAAGGAATAGTATTCCTGTGGTAACAGCAGTAAGTCCTGTTCTTCCGCCTTCTACAACTCCTGCTGAGCTCTCAACATAAGTAGTAACCGTGGAAACACCCAAAAGTGCTCCTAAAGTTGTTCCTACTGCATCTGTAAGTAAGGCTTCTTTTGCTCTTAAAACATTTCCCTTTTCATCAAACATATCAGCTTTTGATGCAACACCTACAAGGGTTCCAACAGTATCAAAGAAGTCAACAAATAAGAATGTAAGCATAACTGAAATAAATGTTAATATACCTTCTTTATGAGTAAATACTGAAAAATCCAATTTAAATGCAATATCTTTAATTCCATATACATGTGCTACGCCTTCTGGTAAATATATCTGATAAAGTTCTGCGGCCTTATCAGGTCCAATAATTCCAGCGTATATCCATGCAATGATTGTACTAGCTAATATTCCCCATAATATTGATCCTTTAACGTTTTTGTGAACAAGTACACCTGTTATAATTATTCCTATGATACATATTAATACTCTTGGGTCTGACATCTTCCCTAATGTAACTAAAGTCGCATCTTCATGAATAACCATTTTAGAGTTTTGTAAACCAATAAATGCAATGAAAAGACCAATTCCAGCGCTTACTGCAATTTTAAGAGAGTCTGGTATAGCATTTACAACAGCCTCCCTTACTCTTGTTAAAGATAATATTATAAAAATTATACCTTCTACAAAAACTGCTGTAAGTGCAATCTGCCATGGAATTTTGTTGATTCCGCATACGGTAAATGCAAAGAATGCATTAAGTCCCATTCCTGAAGCTAGTGCATATGGAAGATTAGCATAAAGTCCCATCATAATTGTAGTTATACCTGCTGCAAGGCAAGTTGATGTAACTAATGGGCCTTTAGGCATTCCTGTTGCAGATAGGAGGTTTGGGTTAACTGCTATTATGTAAGCCATTGTAAGGAATGTGGTAAGTCCAGCAATTATCTCTGTTTTAACTGTTGTATTGCTTTCTGTTAGTTTGAACTTTCTTTCTAGAAAACTATCATTAGCTTTAGTATTTTTACTCAAGAATAACCACCTCGTATAAAATATTAATCAAATTAGACTATCGGGCAAAACCTATTATTTAGATATAAGTGCTATTTATAGTTTTTAATATAGTTTAGATATTATACTCTTTTAAAAGGGTTATTTTTCACCATCCTTTCAAAATAACTAATAATCAGTAATTAATAAAAGACCCGATATATTTATTATAAACATTTTATAATAAAATGCAATTGAATATTCGTATATTATATGAATTAATTAATATATTTTAAATTGATCGTACGCCATTTTTGTTATTTTGCTTCAAAATCATTGTAATATAAATAATTAAGAGGAGGCAGAAGTTTATATAAACTTCTGCCTCCTCTTAGTTTCATAAAACAGTACTAATTATTTTATCTGTTTTATTTCTCAACCTATTTAGCAGCTCCTATTAATTTATCAATTGATTTGATTATATCACTAGAAACTACTTTTTCACCACCAGCTACAAATACGTTGCTGTTAGCATTAACTGTGTCTTTTAGGTACTTCTCTGTAGTAGGTTGTAATGTCTTATCAGTAAGGATTAATACTCCTTTATCTTTTGCAATTAAAGCTGAAACTGATAATGCATCTGCAAATCCGTTACCTGTTGCAATAAACAAGTTGTCTGATTTTACATTTTCATCATTTCCAAACTCTTTTACTACAGCAATATTTGTGTCATATCTATTAGCTCCAGCTAATCTCTTTACATCTACATTGGCTAAGGCTTTAATCTGTTTTTCAACAGCTGCGGAAACTACCTTATCTCCACCAATTATGAACATATCAGTTACCTTGTTTGCCTTTATTATTTCTGCTATAGATTTAGGCAAGTTATTGCCATCAGTTAGTAATATTGGTGCTCCCTTTACGCCAGCAATTGAAGCAATACTTAATGCATCTGCATAGCTTTGTCCAGATACTACTACGAATTTAGCGCTATCACCAATCTCTTTAGCAATAAGTGCAGATGTTTCATATCTGTCTTTTCCACCAATTCTCTTTACATCTTCTATCTTAAGAGTATTCTTTAATACGTCAACAACTTTGTTAGTTACGACCTTGTCTCCTCCAACAACAAATACATGTTTAACTCCAAGCCTTTGAATTTCCTTCTTTACTGCATCACTTAAGTTGCTTGGATCAGTTAAAAGAATTGGAGCGTTGTATTTTTTAGCAAGAGGTGCTGCACAAAGTGAATCAGCATAATTTAATCCATTTGCTAATATAATATATTCAGATGTTTTCCATCCCTTAGAAGATATCTCAACGGATGTTTCATACCTATCAGCTCCTGCAATTCTTTCTACCTTTTTGCCTGGTTGTGGATCTGGATCTGGATCTGGGTCTGGATCTGGTGTTTTTGCCTTAACTGTTATTTCAACATTTGAAGTTGCAACTCCACCTTGTCCATCATCTACTTTTACTGCAAATTTATCTTCGCCTGCATAATCTTTGCCTGGAGTGTATACCCATGATCCATCAGCTTTTACATCTACCTTTCCATGTAATGGAGCAGTAGCTATTGAATATGTTAATACATCTTCTTCAGCATCAGTTGCAACTATCTTTCCTTCTAGAGCAACATTTTGATCAGTAGATACTTTATAATCTTTAGCTGTAGGAGCTGTATTTGCATTATTAATCTTTACTGTAATAGTTGAAACAGCTTCTCCACCAAAAGCATCTTTAACTTTTACTGTAAATGAATCATCTCCATAATAGTTCTGTCCAGGTGTATAGGTCCATGTTCCATCAGGATTTACAACAACAGTTGAACCTGAATGGGAATTATTAAGGCTATAAGTTAATTCATCTTTGTCAGCATCAGTTGCAACTACTTTACCAGTAACTGCTTTGTTTTTATCAGTAGTTACACTATAGTTTCCTACTTCTGGTGCTGCATTTTCAACTATAAATGTTGCACAATCTTCTATAGGGTCTTCTAATGTATCTACATATATGCTAACCATATTGTCAATTTGTCCATGCATAGTTGCTTTAACCTTAATGTTAAGCTCAACTGTTCCTTTTGCATCTATTTCACCTATAGTCCATACTCCAGTTTTTGAATCATATGCTCCATTTGAGTCGTCGGAAACATATGCTATTCCTTCTGGAATCTGATGCTCCACCTTTATATTGCGGAGTGGAACTCCTAATGTGTTATCTACAGATATTTTAATAGTTACTTCTTTTCCTATAAGTGTTGATAATTCTGAAGCAGTAGCCTTTAAAACTAAATCTCCTTCTTGAAGATCAGGGTTTTCACCAGTTTGAGGCCATGCAAAATTAACTGTATATTCTTTATTGTCTTTAGCTATAACTAATACATTGTAAGTTCCTTCTGGTTTATCCTTTGCAAACCATAGGCTATTCTTTGCATCTGGAGCTATATATTCATAGGCTCCCCCATCCTTTGAAACCATTATAGTCTTTGCATTAGCTTGGCTTAAGTCAATTGCACTTCCATTATATTTTAACTGTATTTCTGCATATTCCTTACCTTCACGGCTTTCAGTTATTCCTGTAACAAATTCTTTTGCAGGTAATCTCTTTAATGGATTATATGCAGCTCCATCTGAATCATCTGCAAAGTATGCTATTCTTCCGCTAGTTGCCCATGCTGTATCAAATTCATCAAGCAAATATTTAAGCTTAACTCCATCATCATTTGCTGCTGCAGAATCATTTACACAAACATATTCTTTCCCATCAACCTTTGTAAAGCCTGTAACAGTGATTAAATGTCCCCATGTTGCAGGTATTGGGAATCCATGTATAATAGGGAAGTTTGCAACATCAGGATCATTATTATTCTCATTTCTTGCGTTACTTACACTTATAACTACAGGTCTTCCATTATATATTTCTCTCTTTAAGTCATATATGGATGAACATTGTACAACTTTTGTAGTTAATCCGAAGCTGCCCATGTATGAAGCTGAGAATGCCCAGTTACCAAATCCATCATAGGTTGTGTCATATACTGACCAAGCACTTTCTTCGGGTAATACTCCAGGTATATTTGATTTTGCTAAATAGTAGTCAACCACATTTGTTGCACTTGTTGGGCTGCATATGCTATCTGCTATTTTAGGATCTCTAACCATCTGTGAGAAAGCTGGTACATCAAGTACCTTGTCTACTGCCTCTATAGCAGCTTTGTCTTCACCTTCTGGATAATACATCTTTGCTCCATGATTTAGATCTATTGACCCATTTATAGCTCTAAGTACAGGAGTTGCATTAGGATCGCTTGAATTTAAAGTAACTCTAAATCTTACAGCATTAGCAGTTTTATCATTCTTAATATAGAGTGTATCTGTCCATATGCCTGCTAATTTTGTTGCATCGGAATCATCAACTGAAGCTCTTTCTTTTGAAGTACTCCAATTTCCCCATGAAATCCAGTCAGACCAAACTCCATCTACAAGGGCTTGGGCTTCTATATCTACTGAAGTTCCTTCAGGTGTATCTGTGTTCCATGTTGCAATTAATTGACTAAATGGAGCAGTATTTATAACATCTGATGTAAATACACCCTTATTTACATAGGAACCATTAACTTTATTTAATTCTACTTCACCATTTCTATTATTTGTTATTTTAGCTCCTTCTAGAGTACCTTTACCAAAATCTGCACTTGTTGTAACCTCGATTATGCTGCCCTTAGTTACTATAGGAGCTGACTTTTTGACAGTAACATTGCAATTTGCCTTAAAGTCTCCGTCTACAGTTGCTACTGTAATTACTGCATTTCCTTCTTTTATTGCTTTTACATTACCATTAGCATCTACAGTTGCTACGGTTTCATCATTTGATGTCCATTTAACTGCTTTATTAGTTGCATCTTGTGGAGCAACTGTTGCTTTAAGCTGAGCAGCTTGTCCTGCTTCTACTTCTAAAGTATTCTTATCAAGAGTTACCCCTGTAACTTTAACGTCTGCTGGAGCTTTATCTGACAAATTTAAATTACCAAATACTGAAGTGTTATTCCAACCTGGTGTTGATCCATCAGGGTTAATTCCACTCCAAAGCAATCCGCTTTCATATAATCCAGCTTGTACTTTATCACCATCTGAAACCAATACATCAAAACCTATGGTTTTGTCTTTCATTTCTGTACCAGGCTCAAAGTTTAACATGCTCCATGGTATTGCTATTTCTTCGCTCCATCCTGTTGCTGTTTTTTTACATGATCTTAATATATCACTTGCATCTCTTCCTACTGTTGATGTAGATCCTCCAAATCCTACTGGTTGTTCTGTGCCTTCTGGTGTATAAGGAAAGCCAATTTGCATATCATCGACTAAATATGTTGTGCTTTTATTGTTCAATCCATCAAGATATATTTCTACGTCATCACCAGCCCAAAGGCCATTTGATACAACAGTATCATCTGTTATATCTACTCCAACATATAGATATAAATCATCCCACATTGTTCCAAATTTTGCGCTATTATTACCCTCTCCATCTGCCTTTGTAATTGGGGTATTGATATTCCAGCCTTCTTCTGCTGTCAAGTCACCATCAATATTAGGCATATCACTTGCTTTTATTGCAGATGCAGTAGGTGCACCATCAGCCATTAAAGCAATTTCAGCAAGAACAGAGCCGCTAAATAAAGATGTAATAAGCATAAATGTTAATACTAAGCTAATCATTTTCTTGTTAATTTTCTTGTTCATTTTCTTCCTCCTTTATTTTGGTAACTACTATATGGAAATATTAACTAACCACCTCCCCGTTAGGATTTCGGTCAATATAATTTTTCTAATTAGCACTGATTTGTATATACTGGATTAATTTTTTAATTTACCTTAACCCCTTTATACACTCTTTTGTTTATTCTAATTTTGGAATCTACTGATAGCTTTTTAACCATTTCATCATATTTTTTATCTATGCATTTACGCCTTACATCATCTTTTGCTTCTTCTAGATCCGTATACTTTTTATCCTTATTTTCAATACATTTTATTATCATATAGCTGTTGCCGTTATCTATGATATCAGATACTTCATCTTTTTTTAGCTTTAAAGCTTTCTCTCTTACAACTTCATCAAAGCTTGACTCATATCTCCTGTTTCTATCATTAAATTCCTGTTCTCCAAAAGTGCCTTTAGTATTATCGTCCGGGTTATATTCCTTTGCCAATTTTTCGAAGCTTTCACCAGAGGATAGTTTTTTATTTATCTCCTGAATTTTTGTATGGGCTTTTTCCTTACCATCAACACCATAAGGAACTATTATTTTTCTAACTATAGCTGATGCGCCTTCTGCATATAATACATCTTTCATTTCTTCATAATAGTTTTTTATATCCTCATCGGAAACCTTTATGTCACCATCCTCTGCAAGCTTTTCTTTAAGTTCTATAATCATTTTTGCAAAGGTATCTTCAAAATAGGCATTTTCATCATATTTAACGGGTCCATATATTACTCTGCCTTCTTTTACTGCTTGAGCTCTATTAGCATTTTCAGCTTTTAAATCATTTAAGAAGGCTAAATAGCTTATATCTTTTTTTATTCCTTTTTTCTTTGCTAATATCTGTTGTACTTTTATATTTTTGCTCTTCTCTAGTGCTATTTCTTTGGCTTTTTGAGCGGGTATCTCTCCACCATAGGTGCTCGTCCAGAATTTAGGATTGTCATCTACACCATATTTGTTTTTAAAGTATGAATACACTTCACTTCTAGATAAATTTATTCTCTGCTTAAATTCATTAACATAAATTTTTTCATCACCAATAGCAGCAACATAAGAATCATCTCTAAAGTGATTCATGGAAAGACTTACAACCATAAACACACAAAGTACTGCTAAAACCATTGCTAAAACATATACCGTCTTAACTACTTTTTTGTGTCTTTTTTCAGCTTCTTTTTTATTTATATTTTTTTTACTAGCACCTGTCTTACTTTTCACTAATATTCACCCACCCTTATTTTCAATGAAGAGGCTCCTTTTAGGAAGGAACCCCTCCTAATGAATAAAAGCCCAAACTACACTATTTTATTACAACAGGTTGAAGTTTAAATGAATTAAAATCTGCATTAATGTCATTTACCTTGGCATCTGTCTTTGTTGCATAAATTCCAACTCTAGGATTTGTAAGGTTAACATCGTTGCTTTGTCCTACTAAATACCAGTTCGATGTATCTGTCTTTACATATGCTTTATATGTGGTTCCTATCTTTTCTATCTTTAGTTTTGCCTCTGATTTAAAGCTTACATCGCTTGTAAAGGCTACTTCTTCACATTTACCATTAACCTCTTTAGTTACGGTATATACTCTTCCATACTTTTCAGTTGTATAGCCTCTTGTTATAGTAAAGTAGTTGTTTGCATCCTGATATGCTATAATACCTGCCCTCTGGCCATCCTCAAGAGGTTTAAAATCTATATCTGCCTCTATTTCAAAGTTCTCTGCTGGGGCTTTGGTTAAGAATATATTTCTTATATTGTTATTCCAAATTCCCTCAAGGCTCCCTGGGCCTGCCTTTATTCTTAGGTATCCAGGTCTTTCTTTAAGGCTCCAATCCTCATTGTTTTCCTTTACTACATCCCATCTTCCATCAAGATAAGTAGAATCAAAATTCTCTACTATAGGGTCAGGGTTTGGATTAAATGCACCATAGTGTATATATTCAAAATCTGCATCTATGCTCTTTTTCTGAGTCTTAGA
>DIRE01000073.1 GCA_002426575.1 Clostridiaceae bacterium UBA5444
TTTACACAAAATATTTTACAGGCTTCGGTGTTTGTCAACTAAGAGAGGCAATGACCAGTTTCTAATGTTTTTAGACCATCTCTCTGGATGCTTGGCTTTAGCTCTTTCATAGGTTTCTTTACGTTTTGCCATTATCATTTTATCCAGGCCATAGTGTCTTTGGTAAGGTGTAATAAAGTTAATGCCACTATGTAAATGAATATAATTGTACCATCTTGCAAATTTCTCTACCCATTTTCTTGCTTCTTCTAAACTAGGGAATCCTTTAGATGGATATTTAAGTCTATATTTCATTGTTTTAAAGAGTGCTTCTGAGTAAGGGTTGTCATTACTTACTCTTGGTCTCGAAAAGAAGCTTTGTATTCCTAATTTCTCTAGTGTTGCCTGGAATGTTGCTGCTTTCATAGGGCTGCCATTATCTGAATGCAATACTAATGGTCTACCAGCTATTCCTTGTGATAAAGTAGCCTTCCTTATTAGGTATTCAGCATGTTCAGATTTTTCTTCTTCCCATACTTCATAGCCTACTATGAATCTACTGAACATATCTACGATTAAATAAAGTTTATAGTATTGTCCTTTGATAAATGCATTTAACCAAGTAATATCCCAAGTCCATACTTGGTTTGGAGCTGTAGCTACATGTGTTGGTGGTTCTCGTTTTACTGGTGCACTTGTTCTGCCTCTGTGAGTATTCATTTTTTCTTCCTTTAGAATCTTATATACGGTTGATTCTGATGCTATATATTTACCTTCGTCAGCTAGTTTAGGAACTATTTGTGATGGTACTAAATCTGCATATTCAGGGCTATTAACTGTTATAATTATTTCATCACGTTCTTCTTTAGTTAATTTATTTTTAGGAGTAGGTCTTTCAACTAGTGGCCTTTGATCCTTTTTTACATCTCCTTCTTTAGTCCATCTTTCATAGGTTCTCACACTAATATTTAGCTCACCACAGGCTGGTTTTAGTCTGGCACCATTTTCTCTTGCTTCATTGATCAGCTCTACTGCTGTCACGCGATCTGAGTCACTGATCATTCTTCCTTTTGGTCCCCCCAAATCGCGTTTGCTTTTTTTCTTAATACTAGTAGTGCAGCTGTTTCTGCTAATGCTTTTTCTTTGATTCTTAGCTCTTTTTCAAGTTTTTTAACTTTATTTTTTTCTCCTTTTAGGGACTCTTTTAATTCTTTTGGATCTTCCATAGTACCTTGGTTAGCTTTAATGCATTGTTCTTTCCAAGCTTTTACTTCATCAACATAGATTCCTTTTCTCCTACAGTACCCAGCTAATTCTGTACGACAACTATCCTACCACATAGGGATGGGGAGATGTCTCAATAATTGCCATTTTATAATAGGTCCAGCACTCTGATGTAATAATCGCATCAAATTTTATAGGTAGCTTTTTCATCCTTATCCTCCACTATCATTTTAGAAAAGGTGTATTTTTACTTCATATAAAAAAGGGACAACCCGTTATCAGGTTATATGGGGAATTCCTTTGCTGTTGTAAAAATTCATTTTTCCATCGAGTTCTGCAATATAGCCAAATACGCTTTCCGCAAATAGGTGGTATCTGATATGTTGATTTGTCTAGCATTTTATTCTCAATTATATCATAAGTTTGCTATAAACTTATTATCTGTTATGAAACTATTAATTCTTCTGCCATTAAAAAAAGCCTAGGTGTTTCTGTTTTAAGCTACTTCTATCATAATTAAGAATAAATAGTTCTTTTATTGACAGGCAAAGGAATTTAGATATTAATTATTCCCTATAAAGTTGAGAACTTATACTATTTTTAAGAGTTTACTTCACATTATCATTGGCTACGCATAACCCTTACTTTGAGGAGAGTAATTTTTTGTGTTCAAAAGCTTTATACCAAGCTTTGCACAGGCTACCCTGAACCATTTTGAGATGTATAATGAAATTATTTTTAATTATATTCTATCCATAACAATATGTGTAATACAGCCATATATGTTACACTACGCCATATTTGTCATAAATAAAGCCATTTCATAATTATATGATATATATTATATTTAATATATTAACAATTTCATTATCATAACTACTGGGCTGTAATTTATGTTTTGAATTTAAATATATGACACATGGTATTTCTAATAATTGGCTTAACTGTTATCTTAGGTATGTAATGTGACATTAATTATCATAGCATATTAATTTATTGGTTCAACGCTGAATTTTGTGGCAAGTAATGAACCTACCCTGTCAGCATTAAATTATATGAAAGATTATTGATATATTTACCATAATAATGGATGGATATATTTAATACTTACTGATTTCAACCCCTATAAAGTATATCTGCTTTAATTCTTAATTCAAAGTTTTACTTTTTCTATATCCATAGTCTCTGCGTTTAATATTTTTCACTTTATGATTATTCCCTTAAATGGCGAAGTTTTACCATTAAGCTATTGCATATTGTTATTATAGAATAATGAATAGTTATAACTATGAAATAAGGTGTTTTATAATGGAAAAAGTTTTAAATTTAGCTAATCCTATAATTAGTACCTTACCTTATGATAACCATTTATTAGCTATTATAGGTACTTTAGATTATTCATACCCTTGGGTTATGTCAAACTATATTCAATTATGTGCTCACTGTGCAGATGAAGATGATATGTGTTTATGTTTTTATAAGATCTCAAAGTGGAATAACTGCCCATATGTAATTAAACGTTCTCTGGATGCTTATTTTATTAATAAGGAGTATTTTAACATAATTGACTTTATTGAGAATGCTATAGAATTCGGATATTATGTTGTTCTCACTATTAATATGAATTATATAACACAATATAACGTGAATTTTACAAATTATCATCAAATGATGGTTTATGGTTTTAATAATGAAACTCATCAATTAAACATTGCAGATTTTTTTCAAGGTTATTATTCGTATACTACATGCTCATATGAAGAGTTCAAAAGATCTTATTATTCAATTGATAGAAATTCATTTATAGATATTAGTGATAATCAAACAATTGATTTATTATTACCTTATCCAATGAAAAATACAGATATTGATAATTATTATTCTGCTGTAAGAGGTTATAGTCTTGAAGTTATCAAAACTCTTTTGAGTGATTACTTGTACTCATACAATACAAATTTACGATATGGAATTGATAATAATCAAAAATGTGCATATGGGGTAAAATACAATTTTGGTATAAGCGTTATTGATATTCTAACAAAGCATGTTTCAGACATGGTTTTAGGAGAAATGACAATAAGTGTGCGTTCCTTGCATATATTTTATGAGCATAAGAAACTAATGGTAGAAAGATTAAAGTTTATTAAGGAAAAGGAAAGAAAAGACCTTTCTTCTTTAATCGAAAATTATGATGAAGTTTTAAAGTTAAGTTTGCTTATAAGGAATATAGGTATAAAGTACAATATGACTAAAAGGATGAATTTAAAATTATTTTTAGACTATCTTGAACAGATTAAGGATAAAGAAGAAACAAACATAAAGAAGATTATAAGTGTATTATAGATTAGGGCTTTTACTGCCTGATTCCATTTACTGTTATTTCTATTTGGTGTACAGATTATAGTGACAACCTTTGAAATAAACTCGTTAAGAATTGTCTATTAGCTTAGGGAAGCTTATATTAATAAAAAAGTTTTTCTGCTGAATCGGCAATGTGAAAATCAAATGTTAATATGAGTAACTTCATGTTATTAATATTGTTTACCCTATGTGGTAGGAAAAGTATAAAACATAACATATTCAAAAATATATGCTTTCTTTTGAAAAATAATCTTAATGTTCTTGATTTAATTGAACATTTTATAAATATATTAATGTAAGTACTCTCTTAGAATAGCTATTTTTCTAACTTTGCATTTGATAACATCTATCTTGGAGCTATGCCTACAATTTGTTATCAAGTCATGGCCATGATTGATATAGATATATTTAAGCTAAGGAGGTGGAATTATGTGGAGTAAACCTATAATTACTGTTTTTGACCTTGAAGATATAGTCGCATATGGATCTAATTCTTATGCTTGTGATAGACCAGCTTGTGGATGCTAAGATAGAATACAGTTAAAATTTGATTGAGTAGTTGGATGGTATACCCATAATAATTATAACCATCCAACTACAATGAAATGAAAAGGATGATTCAGCATGATTGTATATAAAAACGAAGTGTATAATGTTGATAAAAAGTTACAAAAAAGTGTTAGCTATTCTCCTATTAACATGCAAATCGATCTTACTCATACATGCAACTCTAATTGCCTATTTTGCTTACAGGGAAGTTCAGAACAAAGAAAAGATCAAATGGAAACAGAAACAGTTTTTGAATTGCTAAAAGAGCTAAAATCCATGGGGTGCTATAGAGTAGGTTTTTCGGGGGGCGAGCCTTTTTTACGAGAGGATATATTAGAAATTTTACAATTTGCTTCGAAGTTAGGATTTAGTTTATCACTCACTTCCAATGGACAACTTATAGAGGATACAGATATAATGGTGCTTAGCAAAATAAGTCTTGCAAGAATAACTATTAGTTTACATGCAGTTGAACAAAATGCTTATAATTTTATTTTCGGAACAAATAAATATAATGTTAATGACATTCTAAAAACTATTGCAACAATGATTGAATCAAATATATGTGTTGGCGTCGCAATAACTTTGACAAAATATAATATCGATTCTGTGCCAAACATTATTGAAAAGATTCTCGATATAGGTGTTGATATGAGTAATATAACATTTAATCCCTTACTTCCAGGTAAAAAGGATATTGAAGGTTGTGAACCATCACAAGGACAGTTAAAGAATTTTTTTGAATACTGGGGAGCAGAAGCGGCAAAAGCTCAATTGAGATATGCTGATAAAGAAGAAAATGATCGATCTATATATCGTGATGTATTCGAGAGTATTGATGGATGCAGGCTGATGAAATCTTATGGCTTAAATATCAATGAACTTCGCCCTTGGCCAATGGATTTTCCACAACGTTTATTTGACCCAAGATTCCGTGACGTTTTTTCAAACCAACTTACTTCCGAGGAAATTGAAAAGATTAAAATTAATATGGAGAATATGTGAAAACGATATATATCATTATTTCTTGCTAAATTAATAAAACACCTAGAAAGGGAGGAACAAAGTGTCAAATGAAAGAAATGTAAGAGAAATTGTTTTAAAGCAGCTACCACATTTTAAATTACATGTAATTCTTTCGGGAATAATTTCATTGATTATTCAATTAGTTGGGTTAATTCCACCTATCATTATGCAGTATATAATTGATAAAGCGATACCAGACCACAACCTAAAACAAATATTAATTAGTATTTTTTGGTTTTGCTTTATACCATTGCTTTCAACTTTTCTAACAACTACATATAAATATGTACTAGCAATAGTTTGCAGAAGGTTTGGTCAGGGCTTAACAATAGCGGGCTTTGAGAAATTAATGTATCAGCCAATAGCTTTCTTTGATAAGCAAAACTCCTCTGAATTAGCTTCATATTGCCGCGGAGAGTCAATGAAGTATGTAGTATTTTGGGTTATTGACATACCACAGCTAGTTGCTAATATACTTTGTGGAATTGTAATTTTTGGATATTTACTGAAGATAAATTGGCTTATAGCATTATTTGTATTATTATATTTTCCTTTTGCATTTATTCCAAGCAATAAGTTCGCTAAAAGAGTAAAAGATTATTCTAAAAGAATTGTAAGTAATAACGCAAAGATGAATCAAATAGTCAATGATACATTTAGAGGTATAAAATTTGTAAAATCAATGGTTTTAGAAAAAGCTCAATTAGGCAAATTAAATGAGGTTAACGAAGACAGTGTAAAAATTTGGAGTAAGGCAGCTTTATTTGATAACCTTTCTGG
>DIRE01000076.1 GCA_002426575.1 Clostridiaceae bacterium UBA5444
TTCCTTATAGGTAAGATATAAACTGTATATACATTTCATTATAGCACACAGTCGGAAAAGTTTCAATTCCTTATAGTGCAGATCAGTGCTGACGCATGAATTTTTTTTAATCTCAATTAATCTATCATTTCTGCAAATTATAAAATGAAGCATTCCACTATCTTTCAGACTATATTATTCACGTCGTTTTTAGACATCAACATTTATGAGCATTGCTATTTGCAAAACTTTCATTTTGTAATTTACTGATAAGTCTAAAAAACATATCTTTTTAGCATCACCCCTTTCAAGAAGAATTTTCATATTGCCAGTCTTATCTGATATTTAGTATTTATAACACTGTTTATCATTTTAAAATCAAGTATACAGCCACTAAATGTTTTCCATAATAGTTTTACTGTGCCCCTTACACCTAATTCCTTAACCTTGCCTATCATAGTCGTTGAATATAGTGTAAGGGTATTTATTATATACCCAAGGTGCATAAGGTAATGGAAACCTTTCATAGCTTCCCAGTTATATGAGAAACAGTGCTGATACGAATAGCCATGATGTTTTTCAACAAGATTCTGTGTCTCAATATTCCAACGGGGTCTACCTATAAAATTACACCTTTTTTCAACGTTTCTTTCTGTTAATCTTCTAGATGATAACCATACAAACTTTCCCTTCTTTTCAACCTCAAGTCCTGTATTCTTATCTATCTCAACCCATGTTTCCTCACATGCTACTACATTTAATTTTATAGATTTATTATCATTATCTCCATAATAGTAATCAACATCATTTATCCATAGGAATTCCTGTTTAACGCCATTTATTGTTGCTCCGGCATACTTTTCTATTTTATCTCTTCTCTTAAGACCTCTAATATCCTCCCATACAGTTTTTAAAGAACCGTCTTTAAGTGTGATCATAAAGTCCCATCCAAATTTCTTACACATTTCCATTATTGGACCATTGGCAAAAAGTCCATCTAACGTAACTGCTATCTTAAGATTAGGGAAAGCCTTTTTAAGCCTTGTAGCAAGCTTTTTGAATGCTTTTATCTCGTTATCTTGCTTTCTTTTTTCTTCATTGTCGCTATAAGTACTATAATCATCTCTTTCTAAAAATTCAGTCATAAGTGGTATAGTTAAACCGTTATTAAGTGCGATAGAAGCCTCCAGTGCGTATGCATAATATTTATTTACTCCTTCAGGCTGACCCTTTTTATGCCTTTCTAGGCAGTTTTCACACCATTCCCAATCTCTCGAGAATTTACCAGTGCCATCAAATACTATTACATATCGATTAAATATTTTGTATCGTTCTAATTTTTTATCTGCAATAAGCCTTTTCGCTAATTTTATTATTGCATTTTCAATCTCCATTACATCTATCTTCTCTAAAAGACGGGCTAATGTATCTGCATGCGGTAAACTATCAAATTCAGGGAAAAATTCTCTGATGTTATCTGCAACTATTTTTGTTATTTCCCGATTCGCCTCTCGTCTTGATTTTATATGAAATATAAACATGAGCATTCCATAAAGCATCAACATCGTTAATTTATGTTCTATTTTTTTAGGGTTTCGCGGATCCTCAATCTGCGACAAATCCTTAAGTATGCCAGGTAGATATCTTCTGTACACTTTTAATGCTTCTGCTACGACTTTTTGTCTTTCCTGCATTTCTTCTTCCGAGGACTCATAATTGCATTTACGATTTAATATATTTCTTTTTGTTTTCCTTTCCTCTTCATGTCTTCCTATATATTCTTTGCGCGCCTTTTTTTCTTCCTCTCTTTTAGCATTCCTTCTCATCATTCTGGTTACTTTACTACTAGTTTTAGTCATTTGCTATCACCACCTACCTCTTTTTTCCCTGTAAGGTAGTCACGAAATTCTTTAACTAGCGGATACATGTATATCCGTTTTGGTGACGATAGGTACTCATTATAACGATCTTGCCGACCTCTGCCCTTTGTATTACCTAAACATATCCAGTTAGCAGCTTTGTAAGAAGCACCTGTATATTTTTGTGCATCTACAAATGTTTCCAATAGTACCGGTTCATATCTATATTTCTTCCACCAATCTTCTCTTATTATCCGGCTTACTTCTGCCAGTGACCAGCTAGCAAGATTTTTTATCTTTATCCATGGAAATATCAAAAACCTTGTATTGTTTATTATAAGATAAAGCCTCGATACCCTGTCCTGCTTTGTCCAACCTATCCATTTATCCCTTGCTGCCAACGACCATGCCGATGCTGAAAACATTATGCAACCGGCATACTGTCGTTTTTCTCCACCTATTTCTATAAAATATTTAAGCCTATCTCCAAAAGGACTTCCATACTTCAATTCATGGTATCTTTCAACATATTCTTCCCAAAGTGATTCTTTTTCTATGTCATTTACCAATTCAATTTTGACAGGCATAAACTCATTTACTATACCATAAATATCTTCTCCGGGTTCCGTGCGGCATGTAATTGGAATTATACGCTTCTTTTTAAAAGCATTTTTATTACCTTTTCTGCTCCAATTTCCCTTTTTTACTTTCTTTGCAGGAAGCTTTATCAAACCCTTCTTTTCAAGCTCTAGTAAAAATTCTTCAAAAGCAATTTCTTTTTTCCCACCGATTATTGAACCCCACCTTAAGTTTACACACATTGTTCTAATCAATTCTTCTCTATCTAATTTGGGATACATTTTTGCTATTTCAATTATTTGCATCATATCTTCATCACTTAAGACACGTCCATTTACGATGTATTCTTCACTATTCATCATAATAGCCACCTTTACTTATACTTTTACAGCTATCATGATATCATGCCGTTCCCTATTTGTCCAGCACCTTTACGAAAAAATATTTTTGATGTTCTTTATAACCCTTTATTTATTGCCACTTCTAAAGATGTGCTTCAGCACTGCTAGCAGATTCAGCATCTTCATCAGATAATCTTGCATAATCAAAGTCCTTAAATC
>DIRE01000050.1:0-895 GCA_002426575.1 Clostridiaceae bacterium UBA5444
AAAATAGGAGGGGTTTGTAATGAGTGGTAAAGATAGGTACTGGGTTGATTTTGATACTATGGAAAGTTTTATGAAGGATGTATTTGTAGGAGTAGGTGTTCCTGAAGAGGATGCAAAAGTTTGTGCAGAGGTTTTAATTACCTCTGATAAAAGGGGAATTGATTCTCATGGGGTTGGAAGACTAAAGCCTATATATTATGATAGAATAAAAGATGGAATACAAGATCCGATTACTAATATTGAAATAGTAAAAGAAGGACCTACAACGGCCGTTGTTGATGGCCACAATGGAATGGGTCATGTAATTGGTAAAAAGTCAATGCAAATGGCAATAGATAAGGCAAAGAAGTATGGAATGGGAATGGTTGCAGTAAGGAACTCTACTCATTATGGAATTGCAGGGTATTATGCACTAATGGCTGCAGGACAAGGATGCATTGGAATTACTGGAACAAATGCAAGGCCTTCAATTGCTCCAACGTTTGGAGTAGAAAATATGCTTGGAACCAATCCATTAACATTTGGAATGCCTACAGATGAGGACTTTCCATTTGTACTTGATGCTGCAACATCTATATCTCAAAGAGGCAAAATAGAGGTATATGCAAGGGAAGGCAAACAAATTCCAAAGGGATGGGTAATAGATGAAAATGGAAACGCAAGATGCGATACTGAGCAAGTACTTAAAGATCTTGTAAAAGGGACTGCAGCACTTGCGCCTTTAGGTGGAATAGGAGAGGAAACCGCAGGATATAAAGGATACGGATATGCAACAGTTGTAGAAATATTATCTGCTGCTCTACAAGGTGGAAACTTCCTAAAGGGGTTATTAGGATTTGATGAGAATGGCAAAAAGGTACCATACCGCCTTGGACATTTCTTTATTGCAATAGAT
>DIRE01000050.1:1048-1808 GCA_002426575.1 Clostridiaceae bacterium UBA5444
GGACATTTCTTTATTGCAATAGATGTTAGCGCATTTACAGAGCTAGATAAATTTAAGAAAACTACTGGAGATATATTAAGAGAACTCCGTGCTTCTAAAAAAGCTCCAGGAGAAGATAGAATATATACTGCAGGAGAAAAAGAACATATTGCTTGGCTTTATAGAAAAGATAAAGGTGTTCCAATTAATGAAGCACTTCAAAGAGATATTTTAACACTTAAAAAAGAACTTGGACTTAATCAATACAAGTTCCCATTTGAAGATTGATAAAGGGGAGAGATATATGACAATTTTTGAGGAGTCATTAAAATTCCACGAGGAAAAACGCGGAAAGATTGAAGTTGTACCAACAGTTGAAGTAAATAATGCAAAGGATTTAAGCCTTGCTTATACTCCAGGAGTTGCACAGCCTTGCCTTGAAATACAAAAAGATCCAGATAAGGCGTACATGTATACAAGAAAGTGGAATACTGTAGCAATTGTTACAGATGGTACTGCTGTTTTGGGACTTGGAGATATTGGGCCAATAGCTGCTCTTCCAGTTATGGAAGGTAAAGCTGTATTATTTAAAAGCTTTGGAAATGTTGACGCATTCCCTATAATATTAAACACAAAGGATGTAGATGAGATAGTTGAAACAATTGTAAGAATCTCTCCATCATTTGGGGGAATAAATCTTGAAGATATATCTGCACCAAGATGTTTTGAAATTGAAAAAAGGCTGAAGGAAAGACTAGATATACCAGTATTTCATGATGAT
>DIRE01000050.1:1996-2205 GCA_002426575.1 Clostridiaceae bacterium UBA5444
TCATGATGATCAGCATGGTACTGCAGTTGTTACTCTAGCAGCTCTTATAAATGGATTAAAGATAGTAGGAAAAGACATTAAAGATATTAAAGTAGTATTAACTGGAGCAGGGGCTGCAGGTACTGCAATAACAAAACTTCTTTTATCCTCAGGGGTTAAAAATGCTATACTTTGCGATAGAAAAGGTGCTATATACAAGGGAAGAGAAG
>DIRE01000050.1:2372-2559 GCA_002426575.1 Clostridiaceae bacterium UBA5444
GTGCTATATACAAGGGAAGAGAAGGCCTAAATGGTTCAAAGGCAGAGATTGCAGAAATAACTAACCCAGAAGGCATAAAGGGGAAATTAGAGGATGCAATAAAGAATGCTGATGTATTTATAGGAGTATCAGCCCCGGGACTTTTAACAGAAGATATGGTAAAGACAATGAATAAAGATGCTATAAT
>DIRE01000050.1:2741-3300 GCA_002426575.1 Clostridiaceae bacterium UBA5444
GCTATAATATTTGCCATGGCAAACCCAACCCCTGAGATATTCCCAGAGGATGCCAAAAAGGCTGGAGCAAGGGTTGTAGGAACTGGCAGATCAGATTTTCCTAACCAGATAAACAATGTGCTTGCATTCCCAGGAATATTTAGAGGAGCCTTAGATGTTCGTGCAAGAGAGATAAATGAAGATATGAAGGTTGCAGCAGCTTATGCTATAGCTGATTCTGTTTTAGATAACGAACTTTGCGAAGACTTTATAATGCCTGAATCATTTAACAGAGATGTTCAAAAAAAGGTTGCAGAAGCAGTAGCAAAGGCAGCAAGAGATAGCGGCGTTGCAAGAATTTAATATAATTTGACATAAAAATAAAGCTGTTTACTTTTATTGATTTTTCACCCTATATAATATAATCTAATAGGTGAAAGCATTATAAGTAAACAGCTTTTGGTTTTTAAGGTGATATTTTTAGGCCATGTTTTAGTACAGCTCTGACCTCAGGGTATGTTGATTTACTATAGCAGTGATTAAGATAGTGTTGATGTTAGGATATGTTGATTTACTGTAG
>DIRE01000050.1:3571-9802 GCA_002426575.1 Clostridiaceae bacterium UBA5444
ACCAACAGTTACTTAAAACATATAATAGAAGCGATTAGGAAGTGTGGATATGAGATATAGTTTAGGATTTGGAAAGACAAAGATTGAGTTTGATATTAATCAGAAAAACATATATAAAGAGCTAGTTCCAAACAAAATAGAAGATACAGAAGAGATATTAAAAGGGGCGGCAGAGGTTAAAAGGGCGATGGAAAACCCTTATGGATCTCCTAGACTAAGGAATATAGTAAAAAAGGGTGAAAAAGTTGTAATTGTTACTAGTGACATAACAAGACCAATGCCTAGCAAAATTGTTTTGCCAATTGTAGTAGATGAACTAAATGAGGCTGGAATTCCTGATGAAGATGTAACAGTGGTATTTGCACTAGGGAGCCATAGAGGACATACAGAGGATGAAAAAAGATACATAGTTGGAGATGAAATCTATAATAGAATACGCTGTATAGATAGTGATACAAAAGATTATGTATTTCTTGGATATACAAAATCAAATAATACACCCGTATATATATTTAGAGAAGTTGCAGAAGCTGACAGGCGTATATGCCTTGGAAATATTGAGTACCATTATTTTGCAGGTTATAGCGGAGGCGCCAAAGCCATAATGCCTGGAGTATCAACTAGGGATGCAATACAGCAAAACCACAGCAGAATGGTTGAAGATGGAGCAAGGGCGGGAAATATAAAAACCAATCCAGTAAGGCAAGATATTGATGAGGTAGCAAACTTTGTTCCAATTGATTTTATTGTAAACGTGGTTTTAAATGAAAAAAAAGAGATAATAAAAGCAGTAGCAGGCCACTACATAAAAGCTCATAGAGCGGGATGCAGCTTTCTAGATAGTATGTATAAGGTAAAAATAGGCAAAGGGGCTGACATAGTAATAGTAAGCCCTGGAGGATATCCTAAAGATATAAATCTTTATCAGGCTCAAAAGGCTTTAGATAATGCAAAGCATGCAGTGAGAAAAGGCGGGATTATAATACTTGCAGCATCTTGTAAAGAAGGCCTTGGGGAGAAGGTATTTGAAAGGTGGATGCTAAATGCAAAATCACCGCAGGATATGATGGAAAATATACAGAAAAACTTTGAGCTTGGGGGCCATAAAGCTGCAGCCATAGCAATGGTACTTCAAAATGCAGATATATATCTAGTATCTGAGCTTGAAGATGATTTTGTAAGGGATATATTTATGAAGCCTTTTAAAGATGTACAATCAGCCCTATGCAAGGCCTATGAAGTATTAGGCAAAGACTCAGATGTAATACTTATGCCATATGGGGGTTCAACACTTCCATATGTTGAAGAAGACTAACAGCCAATAGTCTTTGAAATAAATATAAAAGAATATATAATATAAAGAGGATTGAGGGAAAAATAAAATATCATTAGGGGGAATACAATTGAAGACTATAGCATGCTTTGATGTAGGAGGAACTTTTATAAAATATGGAGTCGTAAACGAAGAGGGGGACATACTGTTTAAAAGCAAATTTCCATCTCCAAAGGAAAACTGTAAGGTTAATATACCTAAGT
Source organism: Clostridiaceae bacterium UBA5444 (assembly GCA_002426575.1). Lineage (GTDB taxonomy): Bacteria > Bacillota > Clostridia > Clostridiales > Oxobacteraceae > UBA5444. Next base: position 5,108 of record DIRE01000050.1, read on the forward strand.
TGATTTCAGAGAAGACAAAGGAACTTCAAAAAGAGTATGATATATGCTGCATTGGAATATGTACTGCAGGCCAAGTTGATAGTGAAAAGGGAGAGATAGTTTTTGCTACAGAGAATCTTCCTGGTTATACAGGGGCTAAAATATACGAAGATTTAAAAAGATTAACTGGCCTTGAATCCTATGTAGAAAATGATGTAAATGCTGTAGGGCTTGGAGAGATGTGGAAAGGTGCAGGCAAGGGAAAGGATACATTTGTTTGCATGGCATTAGGAACTGGTATTGGAGGAGCCATAATAATAGATGGCAAACTTTATAAAGGAGTATATGGAGGAGCAGGAGAAGTTGGCCATGCTATAACAAATGAAGGTGGGGAACCTTGTAACTGCGGTTCAAAAGGATGTTATGAAAGATATGCATCTACATCTGCTTTAATTAGGCAGTATGCTAAGAGGGCTAATATACATGAAGACTCCATAAACGGGGAAGAGTTAATGAATAGGGTGAGAAATGGAGAAAAACTTGCTGTAGAAGTTTATAATGAATTTCTAAAACACGTGGTAGCAGGACTAGTTACAATTACCCATATATTAGATCCTGGTTTAATAGCAATAGGCGGAGGGATATCAGCTCAAGGTAAACCTTTCTTTGATGAAATAAATGAGCTGTTTAAAAAAGAGGCAATGCCATCTTATGCAGAGAGGACAAAGATTGTTCCTGCGGAGCTTAAAAATGATGCAGGGCTTATAGGTGCTTGCTATGCAGCCATTCAAAATTGCTGTAAATAGTATTGTGTTCAATATAATTTGGAGGGATTAAATTATGTTGATGAAAGTTAATGAATGCAAAAATTGCGGTAAGTATTTCACCTTTGAAAGTTCTAAATGCGGGCAGATTATTCTAGGGCAGGGAAGTCCAAACTCCACAATAATATTTTTACCTAAATGTACTCATTGTAAAGCAACAAACCAAATTGAAATGCCTTGGAATAAATATGGTATTATTGATTATTAATATTTGATAAATCTAATCAAATATTAACTAAAAAAATGTGAAGGGGGTAATTAGCCCTTTCACATTTTTTATTTATATTACTCAATTTAAACTATAGTTTAGATTCTATTGCTGCAGCCTAATACGTCCTTTATTTTATGCTGAACCATAAGTTGTATTTCTTTTCTTGCGTCTCCTAAATACTTCCTTGGGTCAAATTCTTCAGGGTGTTTTGCAAAATGTTCTCTTATTGAAGATGTCATTGCAAGTCTTAAATCAGTATCCATGTTGATCTTGCAAACAGCCATAGTAGCAGCTTTCCTTAGCATCTCTTCAGGAACTCCTTGAGCGCCTGGAATATTTCCACCATATTCATTGCACTTTTTAACAAAGTCTTGTGGAACAGATGAAGCACCATGAAGTACTATTGGAAATTCAGGGATAAGCTCTGATATTCTTTGAAGCCTGTCAAAATCTAGTTTTGGCTCTCCAGTGAATTTGTAAGCACCGTGACTTGTTCCAATTGCAATTGCAAGAGAATCAACTCCAGTCCTTTTTACAAACTCTGCAGCCTGTTCTGGATTTGTATAAGTTGCATCCGCTGCAGATACATGAACTGCATCCTCTACTCCAGCAAGCTTTCCAAGTTCTCCTTCAACAACTACTCCTCTTTCATGAGCATAGTCAACAACCTGTTTTGTAAGCCTTACATTTTCTTCAAAAGAATATTTTGAACCATCAATCATAACTGAAGTAAATCCGTCATCTACACATGCCTTGCATGTTTCAAAGTCAGGGCCATGGTCAAGATGGAGTACTATAGGAAGTCCTGTATCTTCAACAGCAGCATCAACGAGCTTCTTTAAATATATTGGATTTGCATATTTTCTTGCTCCAGCAGAAACTTGTAGTATTACAGGAGCATTCTCTTCCTTTGCTGCATTTACTATGCCTTGTACTATTTCCATATTATTAACATTAAAAGCACCTATTGCATATCCGCCATGATATGCTTTTTTAAACATTTCTTTTGTTGTAACTAGTGGCATATAATCATCTCCTTCAATATTTTGCCTGTGCATAGGAATTTTAATAACACAGTTGTTATATATAAAATAAGTATGGACAACATGTGTCCCATATGGACACATATATCCTTCAACCTAATTATTAACCAATAGGCTTATTTAGTCAATAGTAAAGGATGCATATTTTCGCTGCAAAACTGTATTATACTCAAAATAATGATTTTTATGTATTAAAAACTATATATTTGACAAAATTAATAGATAGAAAACAATGTTTCATATATTGCAAAGGAGATATAATTAGATTATGAAAATACTAATTGCTTATTATTCAAAGACAGGAAATACCGAGAAGGTGGCAATAAAGATTGGCGATGCGTTAATAGCATCGGCAGATGATGTAGAGTATGAAAAGATAAATCCTATGAGCATAAACCAAAAGGAGGATAGTTTTTTAAAAAACGGGTTATACGCATTGGTAAGGAAAGAGGTTCCTATTGAGAATAATAAATTTAATTTAGATGATTATGATTCAATAATATTTGGAACACCCGTATGGGCATTTAGCACGACTCCTCCTATTAATAGCTATTTAGAAGATATAGAAGGAGTAGAAAACAAGAAGATTGTGGCATTTGTAACCATGGGCGGTATTGGAGGCAACACAACAATGGACATAATTAAATCAAAAGTTAACAAAAAAGGAGGGAATTTTTTAGGAGGAGTTACATTATCAAAAGAAGAACTAGAAAATGAAGTTATATTAAAGAATAAGATAAATCAAATTATTGATGTTTTACGAAAGTAATATATGCCTCATTAATTTGTTTGGTATAGAAGTGGATAATATTAAAAGCTGATTAGTTAGCCTTATAATACATTTTTAAGGTTAACTAATTCTTTTTTGTAAATATGTTCAACAGCAAACTTTAATGTATCAAGCTCTGCAAGGGATAGGGAAATATTTTGGGTTTCTATATAGTTTTTTGACTTTGTTAATGACTCTTCAATACAATCTATCTCCATATGATCTATTAACATTGCCCAGAAGTTTTCAGTTTTGTTCCACTTTGTCTCAACTTTGGATATTTCATCAGAGGCTTCTTTCCATCTATGATTGGTAACAAGATCATATGTAATCTCTACCATTGCTACTATTTCATTAGATGATTTTTTGAAAGACTTAATAGACATTACGCTTGTAGATAGTATTGCAATAAGTACTATAAGTGCTATTATAAATTTTTTCATAGAATTCATCCCTCATTTCTTGTAGTTTTGTTTTTCTTGGTAGAAGAAGTTGCCAAAAGAATCAAGACCTGCAAACAAAATTTGCTTTATGCTTTTTATATTATTTATATCAAGTTGTTGAATTAGTACTTGCTCCGTCATTTTTGCATAGAGCAAATTTTCTTCTATAAGTTTCCCATCTATTATCAATGTAATTGGAAGAACCTCCTGTGGGACGGTAAGTCCCATATCCTGAGGGGTTAGGGGGCGCTTTCCAGACTTTGGTATTACGGTTAGCTGGCCCTCAGTTTCAAATATCGCAAATTCAACATCCTGTACATCAGGATATCCACTTACCCTAAGCTGTTCAAAAAGATCATCCATATTAAAGTAAAGCTTTGTAAGCTCCTCTTCATTAATCTTACCGTTTCGTATAAGTATACTAGGCTTACCGCATATAAAAGCTCTTGCTTTAACACTTTTTAGAGATATATAGGATAGCACTATCTGGGAAACCATAAGAAGCATTATGGGGATTATTCCATAAATGAGCGGGATACCAGTATTTTGCATCGGCACGGCAGCAAGTTCTGATATAATTATGGTTATTACTAGTTCAAAGGGCTGCAGCTGGCCTATTTGTCTCTTACCCATTATTCTCATTGCAATTAAAACTACTGTATAAAGTACAATTGAACGTATAATTACGATTAGCATTTTCATCAGCCTTTCTCAAATCATAAAATATTTAGCCTTATTAATGTAACCATGTTTAATATCATATATTCATGTGATTTTAATCACATAAATATATGATATTAAAACTTTTAAACACCAGTAAAAAAGGTATAATAATTACTAAAGCACTAATAATTTAAAAGATAATATAATACGGAGGGATATTATGGTAACTAGGAAGATAGTAAAAATAGATGAAGATAAATGTACGGGATGTGGACTTTGTGTTAGTCCTTGTGCAGAAGGCGCAATAGAGATAGTAAATGGCAAGGCAAAAGTAATAAAGGAAGAATTATGCGATGGAGCAGGTTTTTGCTTGGGAACATGCCCAACTGGGGCTCTTACAATAGAGGAAAGAGAAGCTGAAAAGTTTAGTGAAGAAGCAGTTAACAAACATACAGAAGATATGAAGGGAAATAAGAGTTACCAAGACATAACTATAAGATGTTCAGAATGTGGCAGAAGTGAATACGAATCTGCAGTGTTTGCAGTAAGACTAAAAGGCCAAAGCACTTGGATTTGCGCAAAATGCCTCCCAAGGCTTATCCACGGATAAACTATAGTTATGTTACGTTCTAAGTAACTGTTGGCTTTTAAACCGGATATGTTGAATTGACTTTTTGCTGCTCCAAAATGCCTATTTTTCTCTAAATAAGTAAAGTCGACAAAAATAGGCATTTAAGTCGCTGCAAAAAGTAAATTCAACATA
>DIRE01000022.1 GCA_002426575.1 Clostridiaceae bacterium UBA5444
GCAGCTTTATTATAATATCACCTTTTATAATTAGTGTCAACATATTATTTGTTCTTTTTAATATTTATATGCAATATTTTTTAAAATTATCATTTAGCGACACAAAAAAGGCAATATATATTGCCTTTTTTGTATTACTTTGCAAGCTCGTATATGGCATTACCATATATTTGGGCATTTCTGATGAGATCTTCTATTTCAACATATTCATCAGTTTGATGCTCTCTTGCTGCTTTTCCCGGGAAATTAGGACCAAATGCAACTATATTGGGCATTTTTTTCGCATATGTCCCTCCTCCTATTGATAACAGCTCAGGCTCAAGGCCAGTTTGTTCTTTATAAACCTTCTGTAGCTTTATAATAAGAGGATGATCTTTGGGAAAATATAAAGGATGGGCAACTCCTAGATTCTCAATTTTAAGTCCATAAGATTCAGCCTTTGATTTTAACTTATCCATCACATCGTTTTCATTAAAAGTTACAGGATATCTTATATTAATAGATACTGCAGCTTTACAACTGTCTATTTTTATCATTCCCACATTAAGAGATAGTTCACCAGTTTCATCTTTTAAATCTATGCCTAATTCCTTGCCACGGGTATCCATTCCTATATTGCAGACAAGGAATTCAACGAATTCCCTTAGGTCATCACTTATATTAATATCTTTTAGAAATGGTAAAAACATCATTATAGCATTTTCCCCTAGCTCAGGCTGACTTCCGTGAGCAGATAATCCTTTTGAACTAAATAAAATATCTCTCTCTTTTTCATCATAATTTATATCAAATCCTGTTTTCTCAATATACTTTTTAAGATCATCTATTACATTCTGTTTTATGTAATCATCATGAATCTGCATAGCACATTTGCAGGTATCTGGAACCACATTAGGGGCATTTCCGCCTTCTACATATTTTATATTGATATCATTTTTTATATCTTTGTCTAAATACTTAACAATATCAAACCCTAATATTCCTTTTTCAGCATAAATAATCGGGTATTCTGCATCAGGAGTAAACCCCATATCTGGCGCCTTATCTCTTTCGAGATAATTAACTACGTCATTTGATCCATTCTCTTCATTAGTACCAAAAAAGATTCTAACCTTCTTGCCTAATTGAATGTTTGCTTCCTTTATAGCTTTAAGCCCAAACAAAGCCGCCATTATTGGTCCTTTATCATCAATTGCCCCTCTTGCATATATTTTTCCATCGTGTATCTCACCACCATAAGGAGGATATTTCCACCCACTCCCCTCGGGTACAACGTCAAGATGTCCTAAAACTCCAATAGTTTCTTCTCCTTCACCATATTCTGCATATCCCATGTATCCATCCACGTTTACTGTTTTAAATCCTAATGATGAAGAAATGCTTAAGGCTTTCATAAGTGCTTTATTTACCCCTTCCCCAAAAGGCATTCCCTCTTTAGGTTCGTCCATAACACTTTTTATTCTTACAACTTCCTGTACTGATTTAACCAACTCATCTTTCATTGATTCTACTAAATTATTTATTTCATCCATAAATTACACCTCCGCTTATCTTCTATTCACTATTCACTAATACTAGCCTATCACTATGTTTAAATTATGTATAGTATATAATAAAACCAAAAAAGGCATTCATATAAATGCCTTTACAATAACACTATTAACTACTTAACTTAAATATAGTTTAAGAAATATTAAAAGCAGAAATCCTGGTATCCCAAGCAAACCAACTGTTAATATGGAACCTGGGTTTATACCTATAGTAAAATCAAAGAAGCCGCCAATGAAATTAAATATAATAAGAGCAAAAGCCCCTATGAAAGAACTTATTAGCAGCTTAAAAAGCCATTTAATCGGTTTTATAAGTATAGTCAGCAAAATTATAACAACAATAAAAATAAAAAGATATGCAATAACAGTTTCATAATTTAAACCAAATATCATACCCTCACCCCTAATATATAAGAGTTTCAATTTCACAATCTAAAGATGCAATCTATTATGTTCACAACTTATCTTTTATACACCTTTAAAAAATATACTATTTCTACTATATATATATTAAGCATATAAAGGTATTTATTCCTATGGAATAATTAATTTTTCCGACTTTATATTCTTCTGCTTCATCTTCTTTATAATATATGAGATCCTTAAGTTTATTGCGTACTCCTCATAAATTGCATAATTAATCAAGTCAGGATCTGATGCATTATTAAACAACACATTGACGCAATCAAGTTCTTGCTTTGCCAGCTCTAATGCGTATAGATACTCTGATGCTTCATCAGCTTCAGATAATCCATACCTCATCCTGTTTCCGAACAGTGTCTTTAATAATCCATTCTCCTTATTATTAGGTACGTTATAAGAAGTAGATGTATTGCTATTGCTGTTGCTATCCATAAAGTTACCTCCCATCTATAATATTCCTATTGTTACCATATAGTGGGGGACTTATTCATCTTTTCTTATTTAAATAAGGCATTCTAAAAGCTTATAATATGCATCTTTTTCATCTACATCATATTACTATAAACTAGTAATACAAACACATATAACATAATATATAGGGGTTTAATGAAAAATAAAGAAGTAAAGAAATAATAAACACAGAAAAGAATGGTAACTTATCTTAAAATTAACCCAAACTTGTCTATAAGAGGTGTAGGCCAAGTATTGAGTTTAAGTAAAAGATTCGGTTTAAGAGTAGGATTAAACCGTGACAGAGAACTGCCCCTGTCACATTAATCTACTGTTAATAGACATTGGTTAATAGTCTCTTTATCGCAAACATCTATAGGTTTAGCTTGCTTCTCAAGCTTTTTTTCTATATTAGTTTTGCATTTTGTTATATATTTTTTATCTTTTTTCATACTTTCTCTCTCCTTTCTCTTTTTATTCAAACATCCAATTATAAAATAGGAAGTTATTTACTTAATTTAGTTAGTTTAGTTATTTAACTAAAAAAGTATTACCCTTTATTATATACTATATACTAACTTTATGCAATAGTAATTTTGAAATATCTTAAAAATCATCCTATATTTTAAAAATGGCCGCCTACGGCCGCCATTTTAATCTAAACTTTTAATTATATTTTCAACTATAGGACTAAAAATTTCTTCTATGGCTTTATCTTCACTGTTATAGCCTGAGCCAAGATTACTTATGCTGCGTAACACAGGCAATTCACCTAATAGTTTCAAATTCATATCTTGTAAAAATCTATTGGTATTATCATCGTTATAAATTTTTATTTTTTTACCACAGTCAGGACAAGTTATATAACTCATATTTTCAATAACGCCTAAAACATTAATATTCATTGCCTTTGCCATATTAACTGCCTTTGACACTATCATTGAAACAAAATCCTGAGGAACGGATACTATAATTAATCCGTTTATTGGTATAGATTGAAGTACGGTTAATGCTACATCTCCTGTTCCTGGAGGCATATCTATTAATAAATAATCTAAATCTCCCCAAAGCACATCAGTCCAAAACTGTTTTACCGCACTAGATATAACGGGCCCCCTCCATATTACAGGCTGGTTCTCATCCTCTATTAGCAAATTAAGTGACATAACATATATACCATCTTCAGTTTCTACTGGAAGCATAAATTCTCCATTGGATGTAGCTTTTTTATCTTTTATACCTAAAAGTCTTGGGACGCTTGGCCCAGTTATATCTGCATCAAGTATTCCTACCTTGTATCCAAGTTTTTTAAGTTGTTTAGCAACTAACACGGATACGGTGGACTTTCCCACTCCGCCCTTTCCACTCATTATACCTATTATTTTCTTTACATTATTCATTGGATTGCTTTCTATCATGCACTGGTTCTTATCTTTAGTGCATGTACTGCCTGATGGACATGAGCTACAATTTGACATATTCTTCACCTCGTATTATTGCATTTGCTAATTAAATATTATATCCCTTTTAAATCATTGTCAAACATTTGATTGTATGCCATAGATACAAAGGCTGCACCCCTAAAGTCAGGATGTAGCCTTGATATTTTATATTTTATTTTACATTTTCTAAAATACCTTTTATTCTATCAGAATACTTTTTATCGGCTCTTTGCGATAAAGCTTCAAAGTTTTCCATGCTCGCTGTTTTCTTAACTCCCATATTCACAAATGAGGTATCTAGATCCTCAAATATTTTATATACATCCTCATTGCCATTTGCGCCGCCAATACTATCATTTAGATTAATCTTTTTTCCATCATTAAATTCAATAATATAATAAAACTCACCCTTATAATGCATAAAAGGAAGCCGTATCTTATTTCCGTAAACTCCTGTGTCAATACTTACTACATCTTCATAACTATATTCTCTACCTGATGGTGAAAATACCGAATAATCCTTTATCTTGTCATTTGATATAACACTTACATTAACTATAATTATATATAGTAAAATTATATTAGCTGTAGTAAATACAATGGTAAAGGATTTCTTATCCTTTTTAATAAAGTTGTTCATCTTGTCAACAAATGGTATTTTAAAGCTAACTAATTTCTTATAAGCTATATAAAGGAATAAAAGCAAAAAATAAATCTCATAGATAAATACCAGCCTTGATGCGGGATACTTAAAAACCCACATTATGTAGTCATTAGGTAAAAAAAGCTTTGATTGTATAAATGCTATTAGGGCAAAGCACACAATTGATAATATAACTATATTAATCGTCGCAAGCACCCAAAAAACAATTGATTTAATAATTTTCAAGTTAACATCTCCCCCAAGCCGAACTTAATCAAAATTTATATAAAGCTAAATATACCATAAACTAAATTTAATATCAATTCCATTAAATTTCACCTTGAGGAATAACTGCTATTTTCGAATCTATAGTGTCCCGTGATTTTTGCCGCTTTGTACCACCCTATTAAAGCATCCTCTTCCCGAACAGGTTGTCCTGCATTATGAATTAAAAACGGTATGCCACGGGCATCTCGTTTATCAGATATTATTCCTATATGAGAATAGTTTTCCCCAAATATAACAATATCCCCTCTCTGCCATTCTTCTATTTTGTATGGGTCTAATGTATAAGAGACGGCATGCCTATCAAAAAATACCTTTAAATTTCGAACCCTTCTAAAATCAATATTAGGATCTGGTTTTCCACCTACTGCAGGATATAAATCAACATTGTTTTTAATGTCTTCATCCACCATATCTTTTAATGTATATCCTGCGTTTTTAAATGCCCTCCACACCACGTCAGTACATACGCCTTCATATTTAGGGGGATAACCATCCGCATAATACTGGCTTTTATATTTAGGCCTGTTTTTAGCGTCCTGCCTTGCTCCTAATAGTATGTCCGTATAATCATCAATACCATTTTGGTTGCAATCATTTTTACTATATATAGTTTTGATACCAAAATGTTCATCATAATATACCTTTTGGGGTAACAAATTAAAGTATTTAAGTATGCCAAGTGCAGCCGTTAGTATAATTGCTACTATTATCGCGAATGTCTTTTTTCGTTTTATCTTCACAAATTATCCCCCCAAAGTTTGTACTCTCCACTTTTTAATATGCTCCTATAAAACCTTTTCAAAAGCCATTCTTTCGCTGCTATCCTCAATATAAATTATACCGCAATACTTAAACCTATTTTTGTAAAGCAGCTTCTGCATTGGAATATTTTCTTTGTGCGTATCTACCCTGATACTGTGTATATCCATATTCGAGCAAATCTCTTCTGCATTTTTTAAAATTATTGATCCTAATCCTAATCCTTTATTGTCAGTATCAACTGCTATTCTATGGATTGCTGCATATTTATCATTGCTTATCCATTTACCATTATAAATTGATTTATAGTTTTTTTCTCCATCAAAAATAATTGCAGCTGTACCAACCACGATGCTATCTTTTAATAGTACGTATGCATTTTTATTATTAATATCATTTTTTACTGTATCAAAGTTAGGGTAGTTATTCTGCCATTGATCTATCCCATGTTCCTTAAAGTACCCTTGTGCCTGACTAATAATGCCCATAATACTGTTAGCATCTGACTCAACCGCTTTTTTAAATTCCATTTAAAAAACCTCCAAAGTGCCTTTGCCTTTTACCTTTTATATTACTACAAGGTGAGCTTTCTCACCTTAACTTTTTTGTATTGCCAACATTTATATGAATTTTTCTATTTTTTCTGCGGCGTATAAAACTCATTAATATAAAAATAATGAGCAGTATAATAACTATTATAATTGTATATGCAGTCAATGCAATGGAGTTAGGTTTGCTCATAAGTGCAAATATATTGTGGTTATCCTCTACAATCTTTCTTCCCTGCGGTCTATTATAATATTCCGATATCTGGGGAGTACCATTTACCTTATCAAAAGATTTAAGATATTGGGCAACGGCAAGCCATTCTTTAACCTCGGTGCTTTGGCCGCTGCTATTATCCATAATTATCTGTGCCTCAAAATCAGTAATAGGCTCACCATCCTTTGTTTTTGGTACAACTGACAAAATCCCATGAGACTCCTCATTTACGGCTGAAAGCATTTGGGCAGAATAAAGACCTGCTATAACACGGTAGAGCTTTTTATCATCTATCTCCTCATAACTTCCATCTTTTTTTTGCAGCTTAACATCTGTAACCTTATTTAGCATAAACCTGTTAGGATTAAATGAAAAAGATATACCAGACATATAAAGCTGTGTACCGGCCATAATTGGAGATATAGATGCATCAACTTCGCAGGCCGTCTTTAGCTCTTTTCCAGTAAGATATACAGAAATCAATGGATAGCCAGAGGTTTTGTCAGCCCCCACGCCTAATGAGCTTACATTAAAAGCATTTGAAGCCGTAATATCTCCTTTTATAAACGAGTCTCTTATTGTACCTGAAGGTGTAATAGCTGCCGTAATGGGTTCATAGTCTTGCCCCTCAGCCTTTTCTACAGCATATACATAAGCATCGCTTATAAAGTTTCCTAAAGTATCTTCTTTATGTTCCTCGCCTATATCTGATGTTGGAGTAAAATCAAAAGGTGAATATGCTAATACCTCATCAAACTTCATATCAAACTTATCAAGATATGTGTCTTGTATAATTTCCTTATACTTATTTACTGCCTGGGAAATATTAGTGTCATCTGGCAGACTATCATCAATTGGTTTAAGTTCATAATTAGTTATGTTCCAATTTCCTTCTGGGGACTGTGATATACTTAGTTTGCCAAGGTTTTCACAATATTCTCCGCAGGAACATATAATTGTATTACCTACAACAATAGGTTCAGCGAGTCGTGTATGGGTATGTCCACTTATTATTACATCTATATTGGGTACTTTTTTTGCTAATATTTCATCTTCCGATTTTTTCTTATTATCATCCACACCTGAATGGGATAAACATATAATAAGATCTACCTTTTCTTCTTCTTTTAATATATTAACAACACGCTTTGCATTTTCAACGGCATCAGTAAATTTAACCTCTGCCATAGGAGCACAAGAATCAGCATCCTTTCCTAACAAGCCAAAGATACCTATCTTTATGCCTTTTTTCTCCAATACGGTATAATCTTTCACCTTATAATCATCCATTGCTTGCTTTAAATCTGTGAGAGACTCACTTAATCCTCCATTTTTATCATCAGGGAACATGATATTAGATGCAACAATCTCAGGTAGCTTATTATTGCCTTTCTTTGCCGAATTTAGGCTGTCAGCTAAACCCTTAGCCCTAAAATCAAACTCATGGTTACCAAACGTTACTGCGTCGTAGCCCATCTGTCCCATAAGATTAATCCCAGGGGCTTCGGCAGTATATATAGTTTGGAATAGACTTCCCATAGAAAAATCTCCAGCATCCACAAGCAATAATTCAGAATCCTTTTTTCTTTCCTCTTTAATAGCACTTTGAAGCCTAGCAAATCCTCCTACCTCCTTTTTCTTTCCATCTTGCAAAAGATCAAAAGGCAATATATGATCATGCATATCATGGGTAAACAGTATTGTAATGTCTTTATCTGCCTGGTCTGCAAATACACCATACACATTAAAAGAAAACAACATTATAATGCTTACAAATATGGCAAGCAATTTAGATAATTTTTTCATATTAACAACCCCTTAATAGAATAGTTTTATTTTTGTTAACATTCAGATAAATTGATTATACCATAAAATTCTTTTATATTTATTACTGTTGAATAAACAATGAATCTTTGGTATAATTATCAAAAATAAATAATATAAAAATAATGATAGGGAATAGTACATAGTGAAAATCTTAAAGCGAGCCTATGGCGGTGAGAGATAGGTTGAGGAATCTATGGAATGCAGCCCTTGAATTTCTTATCAAGAAGTGAGAATTAATAATTAACCATGGTTAATTATTAATTTCCAAATAGATAAAGACATGTTCTCATGTTATAGAGAAGTGGAATTTTAAAGTTCCAAAAAGAGAGAGTGTTTTATGTTATTTGCTTTTTGTAGACAAAAACACTAATTAGGGTGGTACCGCGAAGACTTTTTCGTCCCTTTAAGTTTGATCTTGAGATTAAACTTGAAGGAATAAAAAGGTCTTTTTTATTTTATAGCTTAAAAAGCGACTTAAAATATTAAAAAATGGAGGGAAATAAAAATGGAAGAGATACTAGAAATTCTCGAGAAAAGCAGTAAATATACTGAGGATGAGATAGCAGTAATGACTGGCAAAACTTCTGAAGAAGTAAAAGCAGCCATAAAAAAGTACGAAGAGGATAAGGTTATTGTAGGCTATACCACGCTTATTAATTGGGAAAAAACAACTAAAGAAAGTGTAGTTGCATTAATTGAAGTTAAAGTAACACCCCAAAGAGGTGAAGGTTTTGATAATGTTGCAAAAAGAATCTATAAATTTCCAGAGGTAAAGGCATGTTATCTAATGTCTGGAGGATTTGATCTTACAGTAATTGTTGAAGGTAAAACAATGAAAGATGTTGCCCTATTCGTAGCCGAAAAACTTGCTGCACAAGAATCTGTTTTAAGTACATCAACCCATTTCGTACTTAAGAAATATAAAGATGAAGGAACTATTTTTGAGGAAAGGGTTTATGACGATAGGGAGGCAGTAATCATATGAACTTAGAGAAAATGATTTTACCAAGAGTAAGAACAATGGCACCATCAGGCATAAGAAAATATTTTGATATGATGAATGAAATGAAAGATTCAATATCTCTTGGTATAGGGGAGCCTGATTTTGTTACACCATGGAATATTAGCGAGTCGGGTATATATTCTCTTGAGGAAGGACATACTCATTATTCTTCTAATGCAGGATTGATGGAATTGAGGCATGAGATATCAAATTATTTAAAAAGAAAATATGGGCTTGATTATAATCCTGAAAATCAAATAATCGCAACAGTTGGTGGAAGTGAGGGTATTGATATTGCACTTAGATCTCTAGTTGGCCCAGGAGATGAGGTCATTATCCCAGAGCCAAGTTTTGTTGCATATAAAGGTTGTACTATTTGCACGGGGGCAACCCCTGTAGCTTTAAATTTAAGAATAGAAGATGAGTTTAAATTAACTGCTGAGCTTCTTGAAAAGGCTATTACTCCTAAAACAAAGGTGCTTATACTCCCTTTTCCTAACAACCCAACAGGTGCTATAATGACAAAAAAAGAGCTATACCCTATTGTAGAGGTACTTAAAGATAAAGATATTATTGTTATATCTGATGAAATATATTCTGAACTTACTTATAAGGATAGGCATACATCAATTGCAAGTTTTCCAGAAATGAAAGATAAGACAATTGTAATAAACGGTTTTTCAAAGACTTTTGCTATGACTGGCTGGAGGCTTGGGTATGTCTGCGGACATCCAGCACTTATTGAAGCCATGAAAAAAATCCATCAATATGCAATAATGTGCCCCCCAACTACGGCACAATATGCTGCAATTGAAGCCTTAAAAAATGGTGATGATGCCGTTCATGAAATGTTTATGGAATACAATAGAAGAAGACGTGTTATGGTAAACGGCTTTAGAAACATTGGGCTTGATTGTTTCGAGCCTATGGGAGCATTTTATGTTTTTCCATGTATAAAATCCACTGGTTTAACCTCTGATGAATTCTGTGAAAAACTGCTTAAGACTCAAAAAGTTTTAGTTATACCTGGCAATGCATTTGGTGATTCTGGTGAAGGCTATGTTAGAGCATGCTATGCATCTTCTATGGAAAACATAACTGAAGCATTAAAACGTATAGAAAAGTTTTTAGTGTAAAAAAGACAGGGGACTATTTAATATCCTCTGTCTTTTTATATTATTGATTTAGCTCAAAACCAAATTTACAAAAGTCTATTAACCCCTTCCAATTTTACAATCAAAATCATAGACTAGATTCATTTACCAAACCTATTCTTTAACTTCCTTTCAATAAAAAAAATTGGAGTAATTAAAGCAATAAGGCTAATCCCTACATTTATTAAACTTAAAGATGCAGGATCAATTTGAACAATCAATTTCTCAACTACAACAAAAATAAATAATATTATGCCAATAGTCCTCCAAGCATCTCCGCAAAGTTTATGTGCTAAATCCCAAGCTTCCTGAGATGCCATAGACCGTTTTGTTCTATATCCGTATATCTCATTTATCTCTTTTGGCGGATGGTTTTCAAATATTATTCCTATTACTATCATTGTTATAGGGATAATTAAATCCACAATCCAGAAAAAAATATTCACTTATACTCATCCCCCTTATTTATTATTTATATATAGTATTCTAGTTTAAGTTCGTATAGTATCTATCAATATTAATCACTGTATAGCAGCTGTTATCAACAGCTCTAACTGCATCCTGTATTTCCTTTTTTATCTGCT
Organism: Clostridiaceae bacterium UBA5444; assembly: GCA_002426575.1. Taxonomy (GTDB): domain Bacteria; phylum Bacillota; class Clostridia; order Clostridiales; family Oxobacteraceae; genus UBA5444. Next base: position 10,886 of record DIRE01000022.1, read on the forward strand.
CTTCAGATTTTTCATAGCCATTTGGAATTACAACATCAAATATAAGATTTTTATAATTATATCCTATAACTACCCTAAAATCGTGCATAGTAATATCTTTATCGATTGTGGAGATTACATGAGCCACCATTTCTCTTAGTTCATTTATAGATTCATCATCAGTTACAATAGGATCAAGATGAACCACAAGATATAGCCCGCTTTTTTTAAAATCTCTCTCTATTAAATCTGCAACATCATGGCTTTCCATGATATCATTTTTTGCATCAACCTCAATGTGAACCGTAGCAAAACATCTTCCACCAGGCCCATAATCGTGAACAACAAGATCGTGTATGCTTAATACCCCTTTATATGACCTAAGCTTTAATGCAATTTTACTTACTAGCTCTGGGTCTGGAGCCTCTCCAAGAATTGGACTTAATGTCTCTTTAACTAGTTTAATTCCTGAATACATAATAAATAGAGCAACTCCCATTCCTACATAGCCATCAAGCTTAAGTCCTGTAAATTTTGCAATTATTGTACATACAAGAACAGCTGATGTTGTGTAAACATCATTTAAGCTATCAACAGCCGTAGCTTCAATTGCCGTTGATTCAATTGCCTTACCTATTTTTTTATTAAAAATACTCATCCACAGTTTTACAGCAATTGAAACTAACAATACCACCATGGATATTATGCTAAAGTTAATTTCATCTGGATTTATTATCTTCCTAAAGGATGACTTTATAAGGTCAAACCCAAGTACCATAACAAGAAATGCAACAATAAGCCCTGATACATACTCAATTCTAGCATGTCCAAAAGGGTGTTCCTGATCTGCAGGAAGTTCAGAAAGTTTAAAACCTATGAGTGTGATTAACGATGATGTAGCATCTGATAGATTGTTTATACCATCAGCTAAAATCGAAACACTAGATATAATCATTCCTGTAATAATCTTTGAAGCAGAAAGAAACACATTACAAACAATACCAACGATGCCTGCCATTTTACCATAGCTTTGGCGTACATCCCTATCCTTTACATTATCACTATTTTTAACAAAAAGTCTTATAAGTATATCTGTCATTTTTACATTACCTTTCTTTATAAAAAAAATTTGCGAAGATATGTTCGTTATCATATGATAATTATACACTAAGTTAGTCTCATGTAAATATAGTGTGCCCCATCCCTACCATACTATGGCAAAACTTAAATGGGAAGTGGCAGGCGTCTCTCCACTTTTGTGGAGCAAAGCTCCATGTTTAAATCTGAATAAAAAAAAGAAACCAGCTAGGTATAACTTAACTGGTTTCTTTTTTTTATTCAATTCAAGGTAGGCATTTTCTTTTTCTTCTGGCGATTCATCATCAAACTTTGAAAAGTTGGGTTCTATATCTATTGGTGGGAGTTTTAATTCAGGTGCTGCATTGTTTAATTTATCTGCCAATTTATCGTTTTACGAGATGCCCAACTAAGTTACCAACTAGAGATATGCCGGCATATCCTATTATATAAACCCATGCAGTACTGTTGTAATAAATAAAAATAGTTGGTATAAAAAGAGCACCTATAATTATTGGTAAAATTAAATTAAAGCCATGCTTCATGCCATAAATCAATGATGCTATAACGCAAATTAATGGTATAGCTATCAGTAGTATAAGCATAAAGCTCCCAGTGTCCTTTCCTAACAAAGGCAATACATAAAAAGCTATTGCACACACTATTAGATAGGGTAACATATTTTTGACCTTATCCATACTTACCTCCTTTTTAAATTTTCTCCTTTTGGAAACCTCTAAAGAAATGATAATGAAGTGCAGACATTGTGTATTAGTTAAATTTAGATAATTTTCTCTAATCCGTCTCTGTTTAAGATTATAATTTTTCTGTGGCCTTTTAGCTCAATTAGTCCTTCCTCTTGAAATACGGTTAATTTTCTGCTTAGAGTCTCCTGACTCATACCTATTTGGGAAGCAAAATCCCCTTTGGTCATATTTAGCAGTACCTCTTTTTTCCCTGCGGAAAGAGTTAGCAGCGCCTCTGCTAAACGTTGTTCCACTGTGTTAAGATTAATAGCTTCTATAAGATTTTCTGCCTTTTCTAATCGTTCACTTAGCTCTTCCATTACTTTAAAGGCAATGGATGGGTACTTTTTCATAAGCTCCTTAAGCTTATCTGCTTCAATTACGCACATGGTTGAGGTCTCTAATGCCTCTCCATTATCCGTCATAGGCAAAGAGCTTAAAAGAGAAAGTTCCCCCATAAATTCGCTAGGTTCAATCACTCGGATTACCTGTTCCTTGCCATTGGCATTAAGCCTCGAAATCTTCACCCTGCCAGAATGTACGACGTAAAGCTTTCCGCCTTTATCCCCTGCCATATAAACCATGTCACCTTTTTCAAAAGTTTGCGCCTTGGTTATTAAGGCAACCTCCTGCGTTTCCTCCTGCGTTAGGTTGCTAAATATGGGCACAATCTCTATGCAGTTTGCGTAACTCTTTTTGTTGCTATTGCAATTCATTAATAACTCCCACCCTAAACCAAATTCCCTCGGTATTTCTGTAATTTCATTCCTAAATTCGTCACACTTCTTTTACTGATTTTATTATACCATCTTTCTGCTTTGACATCACGCTTTTCCATGCCGAGGTAAGCGGGCAGCATTTATGGTTACCGGTAGCACAGACGCATCGTGAATCAACATACCGAAGGACAAATTTGCTGTTTTTATCAGTACCACTGTAAGCAGAAATGCCGACATTAGGACAACATCAGCCATAGATATTATACCCATAATGCTTTCTCGATTGCCAATAATAACTGCTACTACCTCCTAAAATTTATTTTTGTTTATAACTTTGGTATATATAGACAATCAAAATATATAATTATTCTTCTCTATATTTAGGTCTTCCTCCTACCCGATTAGTGTTAGTATTAATAGAATTGTTCTGGCCAATCAATATATCTATTTAAGACATTTACAAACTCACTTAATCCTTGAGCGTCCTCACTATTGAATCTAGTTTTAATGGGACTATCAATATCTAAAACCCCTATTAACCTATCATTTTTTATAATGGGTAGAACAACTTCTGATTTAGATGCTATGTCACATGCAATATGTCCCGGGAATTCACTCACATCCTCTACTACCTGCACCTTTTTTGTATTTGCTGCAGTACCGCATATTCCTTTGCCTAAAGCAATGCGAACACATGCAGGCTTCCCCTGAAATGACCCTAAAACTAATTCTCCCTCTTTATATAAATAAAATCCCACCCAATTAATATCAGGCATCATCATATATAATAAAGCAGCCCCATTAGATATGTCTGCAAGCCAATCTGCTTCTTCATCGATTAAGCACACTAGATATGTGTTTATTTGCTTATAAAACTCCTTTTTGTCCTGAGTATTTATTTCCCCTATATCAAACATAATTTAATCTCCTTGCTTATATCAATTTATATAATAATAAACCATCCCTTGATACAACAAAAAAACTCCCCCTACTATTTTATGTCTGGTTATACTTTCAAACTCTATTCCT
>DIRE01000055.1 GCA_002426575.1 Clostridiaceae bacterium UBA5444
CTTAAATGCCTATTTTTGTCAGCCTTACTTATTTAGAAAAAAATAGGCATTTTTGAGCAGCGGAAGTCAATCAACATACCCTGTTTAAAACCGACAGTTACTTATTAAAACATAGCCTAATGTTTTACTTGGTATCAGCGAAGTTATAGTATACGCCTAAGGTTTTCCAAGCAGTGGTTTTCCATGAGAATTCCATGCTTCTTTTAAAGCCTATGTGGGAATAATGATCCCACAGTTTTTTATCTTCTAATATTATGTGCATTGCCTCTGCAAGCTCATCAATATCATAAGGATTTATGGTCATTGCACAGCCGTCCACAATTTCAGGCATTGAGGTTACATTAGAGGTTACTGTTGGCGTAGCACAAGCCATTGCCTCAAGAGGTGGAAGACCAAAACCCTCATAGAGGGAAGGATAAACAAATAATTGAGCTCCATTATAGAAAAGGGGCAGATCATTTACAGGTATATACCCTGTAAATACTACATAATCATCTAACCCGAGCTTGTTAACCAACTGTTTATAATCATCATAGGACTTGCCAGGCTTGCCTACAATGAGTAACTTACACGGGGTAATTAGTTTTTTGTATATTTTATAATAGCTTTCTATTAACCCCTTTATGTTCTTTCTAGGGCTAAAACCGCCAAGATAGAGTATATAGTCAAAATCTATTTTATACTTTCTAGAGAGCAGCTGTTTAGCTTTTACCCTATCCATTGGATAGTATATGCTTTCTGCTGCAAGGGGTGTTACGAATATTTTGTTTAGAGGTATATTTAGTGTTTTGGCTATATCATTTTTTGAAAACTCGGAAACTGTTATTATGCCATCAGCCTTTTTTATAATATCAGGCATCTGTTCTAAAAATATTTTTAAATAATTTGGGCCAACTGTTTCTGGAAGCTTATATGGTATTACATCATGGATTGTAACTACATAGGGGCAGATCTTTTCATCAGGTAGACCTATTCCATTTTGAGGAACATGGTACACCTGTATTTTTGTATCAGTAAGTATATTTGGTATGTGAACCTCTTCCCAGAAATTATCCTTCCTATCATCGTCACTTATAAGCTTAAAATTAAAATTATCCCCAGGGTGTATATCTGAATAGTTTTCATCCGGCCAAAATAGTAAATACGAGTTTTTGTTATCTATTAGGTTAAGATTGTATATGAGCTGATAGGTATAGGTTCCTATGCCAGTACCTCTGTACCATCTTGCAGCTCTAGCATCAATACCAATCTCCATATATTTGCATCCTTTCATGAATAGCTAATTCATAATATTATAGAGGATGTATTTATGTTACATATTTTTGATAATTTATATTTATACTTTAGTACAGTGCTGACATCAGGATATGTTGATTTACTGCAGCAGCGTGCAGCGGAAGTCAATCAACATATCTAGTTTAAAAACCAATTTTGATAGTAAGGTAATAGTGGGGCAATATTTCTCATAACATATTAGCATGGAGGTGATTTTATGTTTTGGGAGAAAGAGGTAGCAAAGAGGTTTAATCTCCAGCTTGGAAGCATATCTCCTACACGGGGAGTATACATCATAAAAACCGACCAGGGAACGAAGTGCTTAAAGAGATTAAACTATGGTATTCAAAAGCTCTTATTTATATATGGGGCTAAGCAACATTTAATAAACAATGGATTTCAAAACGTGGATAGGTATCTTTTAACGCCTGAAGGAAATCCATATGTAGAATATGGGGACGATTTATATATAATTACTGAGTGGATTGAAGGAAGAGAATGTGACTTTAGAAACCATAATGAAGCAGTACTTTCTTCTATGACGCTTGCAAAGTTTTATGAAGCATCAAAAGGGTATGAAATAATTGAAGGGGCTAAATTAAAATCTGACTTAGGACGATGGCATCATCTTATGACCAAAAGAAGAGATGGGCTTAGAAAGATGAAATCTATTGCAGAAAACAAAATGGACAAAACTGAATTTGATAGGATTTATATAGAAAATGCAGATCTTTTTATAGAATTTGCCAATGATGCAATAGATACCCTAAAAAAGTCTGAATATGATGATGTTGTAAAAGATACATTATATGAAAAGAGTTTTTGCCATCATGATTTTACTTATCACAATATTGTATTTAGCGAAAATAACGACATATCCATAATAGATTTTGACTATTGCAAATATGAAATTAGAACATATGATATAACAAGTTTTTTGATCAAAGTACTTAAAAGAAATTCGTGGGATTTTAATCTTGCAAAGCAGCTTATAGAGGCATATGATTCAGTAAGCCCTATTAAAGAAAATGAATACATGATAATGATGGCATTTTTAAAATTTCCTCAAAGATTTTGGAGATTGGCAAACAGGTTCTATTATAACGAGGCTAACTGGTCCCAAAGCACTTTTCTTAGGAAGATAAAAGAAATAGCAGGCGAGAAAGATGAATTCATTGACTTTATTGGTGAGTTCGAAGAAAATTATGACTTATAGATAAGTAAGAGGTAAAAAGTAAGAAGTAAGAGTTTATGAAAAAATTCAACAAGGCTGAATTTTCACCATATCTCTTACCTCTTAGTTCTTACCTTTTAACTAAGTTAAAAAGGCAAAGTTTTATTTTATTAATGAGCTTAAAATATCCCATGGAGGAAGTTTAATTGGCTCTTGATCAAATAGCTTTTTAATTTCATCTGGAATATATTTTTTATTTATAATTCCTTCAATCATGTATTCATCAAACCATTCATCGCTCATAATAAAAAAGCCCTTTTCCCCATGTTTGTCTCCCCAGCTGTTTTCAACTTTATACTTGTTAGGTTTTTCATCCACAATGTTTACACCTGTAAAGAGCATTGCATGT
>DIRE01000060.1:0-2500 GCA_002426575.1 Clostridiaceae bacterium UBA5444
TTCAAAATGTGCTTTTGCCATTATAGTTTTCCTCCCTTTATCTTAAATTTATATTTTAAAACTATATTTTAAAATTTTTAAAATTTATTTTTCACCTAATACTTTTTCAACAATATTCTTTGGCACTTCATCGTAATGGTCAAACTGCATTGTATAGTTTCCACGTCCCTGGGACTTTGATCTTAAAGTAGTAGCATAACCGAACATTTCTGCAAGAGGTACATGAGCATCAATAACTTGTACTCCTGACCTTGTTTCCATGCCCTCAATTCTTCCTCTTCTTGAATTTAAGTCTCCGATTACATCACCCATGTAATCTTCAGGTACTGTAACTTCTACCTTCATTACAGGTTCAACTAGTACTGAATTAGCCTTTTTGCAACCCTCTTTAAATGCCATTGAACCTGCAATCTTAAATGCCATCTCTGATGAGTCTACTTCGTGGTAGGATCCGTCTACTAATGTAGCCTTAACATCTACTACTGGGTAGCCACCTAAAACGCCGCTCTCCATTGCGCTTTGTATACCTGCATCAACTGATGGGATATACTCTTTAGGCACAACCCCTCCGACAATCTTGTTAACAAACTCATAGCCTGTTCCTCTTTCTCTTGGTTCAAGCTCAAGCCATACATGTCCGTATTGTCCATGACCTCCGGATTGTCTAATAAACTTGCCTTCAACTTTAACTGATTTAGTGATAGTCTCTTTGTAAGCAACCTGCGGTTTACCTACATTTGCATCAACCTTAAACTCTCTCATAAGCCTATCTACAATTATGGCAAGATGAAGCTCTCCCATACCTGCAATTATTGTCTGACCAGTTTCCTGATCTGTATATGTTTTAAATGTTGGGTCTTCTTCAGCAAGTTTCATTAAAGCTATACCCATCTTTTCTTGTGCAGCTTTAGTTTTTGGTTCTATTGCTACACGAATAACAGGCTCAGGAAATTCCATTGACTCAAGCAGTACTGGATGATCTTCGTCACACAAAGTATCACCAGTTCCTGTCTCTTTTAATCCTACGGCTGCTGCAATATCACCTGTCATTACCTCTTCGATATCTTCTCTATGATTTGCATGCATCCTTAATATTCTTCCAACTCTTTCTCTCTTACCTTTTGTTGAGTTATATACATAGGAACCTGATTTTAAAGCTCCTGAATATACCCTGAAAAATGCTAGTTTACCAACATAAGGATCAGTCATAATCTTAAAAGCTAATGCTGAAAACTTTTCATCATCGCTTGCAGGAATATCAATATCATCCTCTGTGTCTAAATCAATAGCTTTAACTGGTGGAATATCAATTGGTGATGGCAGAAAGTTTACAACAGCATCTAATAAAAGCTGTACTCCCTTATTCTTGTAAGCAGAACCACAAGTAACAGGGACTAAAGACCTATCTATAGTTGCAGCCCTTAAAACTTTCACTATCTCCTCTTCTGATATTTCCTCGCCTTCAAGATACTTCATCATTAAATCTTCATCATATTCAGCAACAGCTTCTATAAGTTTTGTTCTATACTCTTCAGCAAGTCCCTTCATATCATCAGGAATTTCTGTCTCGTCGATTACAGTTCCAAGTTCATCTTCATAGATTTCAGCCTTATTTTTAATAAGATCTATAATACCTATAAAGTTATCTTCCTTACCTATTGGAAGTTGTATTGGAACAGGATTTGCTTGGAGCCTTTCTTTTATCATCTTAACAACGTTAAAGAAATCTGCTCCCATTGTATCCATTTTATTAACAAAGGCTATACGTGGAACATTATATTTATCTGCTTGCCTCCATACTGTTTCTGATTGAGGCTCAACCCCACCTTTGGCACAGAAAACTGCAACTGAACCATCGAGAACACGAAGTGATCTTTCAACCTCAACTGTGAAATCTACGTGCCCTGGCGTATCTATGATGTTTATAATGTAGCCTTTCCAATGAGCAGTTGTTGCTGCTGATGTAATTGTTATGCCTCTTTCCTGTTCTTCAACCATCCAATCCATCTGAGCTGCTCCATCATGAGTTTCGCCTAACTTATGTGTCTTTCCTGTGTAGAAAAGTATCCTTTCAGTTGTAGTAGTCTTTCCTGCATCTATGTGAGCCATTATACCTATATTTCTAACTTTTTCTAATGGAAACTGCCTAGGCACAGTAATCCTCCTCTCTATAAAATCACTATTAATAGTTCCCCATAATTCAGCGAATTTTTCACAAAACCCCTGAACAAAGGTGTAGTATTAGAAAAAACGTCTATTTTACCATTCATCAAATTACCACCTATAATGTGCAAATGCTTTATTTGCTTCAGCCATCTTATGGGTTTCTTCCCTCTTTTTAACAGCTGCTCCAGTGTTGTTAGAAGCATCTATTAATTCATTTGCTAATCTTTCTCTCATATATTTCTCACCGCGCTTATGGCTTGCAGCGAGTATCCATCTTATTCCAAGAGTCTGCCTTCTATCTGCTCTAACCTCTATTGGTACTTGGTATGTTGCA
>DIRE01000060.1:2690-2957 GCA_002426575.1 Clostridiaceae bacterium UBA5444
TGGTACTTGGTATGTTGCACCACCGATACGCCTTGCCTTTACTTCAAGTACAGGCATTACATTATCCATGGCAGCTTCAAATACCTCCATAGGATCTTTACCAGTCTTCTCTCCCATTATATCAAAGGCTTCATAACAGATTTTTTGAGCTACTCCTTTTTTGCCATCTTCCATAACATTGTTTATAAGCTTTGTAACTACCTTGCTATTGTATATAGGATCTGGCAATACGTCTCTTTTTGCAATATATCCTTTTCTTGGCACTTT
>DIRE01000060.1:3139-15726 GCA_002426575.1 Clostridiaceae bacterium UBA5444
GGCACTTTACTTCCCTCCTTAACACATAAATTTATATCATCGGTACTCGGCAAAATATTGCCGTTAGTGCTTTGTACATTTGCAAAATATATATATAAAATTGCTCCGCACAGAAGCACCATTAATCAATCTACTCTAAATTAGTTGGTGTTAGCAAATCATTTCTTTGGCCTTTTAGCGCCATATTTTGATCTGCTTTGCTGTCTGTTAGCAACACCTGCTGCATCTAGTGCTCCTCTTACTATATGATATCTTACACCAGGAAGGTCTTTTACTCTTCCTCCTCTTATCAATACAACAGAGTGCTCCTGTAGATTGTGTCCTATTCCGGGAATGTATGAAGAAACTTCTATCCCATTTGTTAGTCTAACCCTTGCTATCTTTCTTAATGCAGAGTTAGGCTTTTTTGGAGTAGTTGTTTTTACTACTGTACATACTCCCCTTTTTTGAGGACATTCTTTCAGTGCTGGAGAATCAGATTTTCTCTCAACTTTTTGTCTACCTTTTCTTACAAGTTGATTAATTGTTGGCATCAGTACACCTCCTTTCACAAATGCTTATTCATTTATTAATGCTGCAGTTGCAGCACCAATGTCAATACCACACATGCGTCCTAATTCCTTCATGGTGCTAACATATATCAATTCAATATCATTTTGTTTGCAAATTTCCTCAATAGGTTTGGTTACCTTAGTCTCTGCATCTTTTGCAATATAGACTTTAACTGCCATACCAGACTTTATGTATTTAATAGTCTGCTTAGCGCCGACAACCTTTTTACCCTGCAATTTCATAATATGTCCCCCCAAGAACAAATAAGACTAAACTTAATAACAGCGGGCGACCACAGGTCGCCCCTATAATTTTCTATAGTACAAAAAATAACACATTTTGTATTGTAACACTAATAAATACAGCTGTCAATAAAATCTATTCTCCGTCAATTTCAGGCTCTTTAGTGCTGTCTGTACTAGTTTCTTCATCTTCATTTTTCTTTATATTAATGGATCTATATCTTGTCATACCAGTTCCTGCAGGAATAAGTTTACCGATTATTATATTTTCTTTTAGTCCTACAAGAGGATCAACCTTACCTTTTATTGCTGCATCAGTTAAAACCCTTGTTGTTTCTTGGAACGAAGCAGCTGAAAGGAAAGAATCCGTTGCCAGAGAAGCTTTGGTTATTCCAAGAAGTGCTACATTGCCTGTAGCCTTTTGGAGGCCCTTCTCTTCAGCAGCCTTGTTCTGATCCTCAAATTCAAACATATCAACAAGTGCTCCTGGTAAAAGATCAGTATCTCCTGAATCCTCAACCTTTATCTTCCTTAGCATATTCCTTATTATTACTTCAATATGCTTATCGTTAATATCAACACCCTGTATCCTATAAACCTTCTGAACCTCTGATAAAAGGTATCTTCTTACGCCATCGATTCCTTTTATTGCAAGTATATCATGAGGGTTTACAGATCCTTCTGTAAGCTCATCTCCTGCATCAACAACGGAACCATCATATACCTTTATTCTTGATCCATAAGGTATTGTATATGTCTTTGACTCCCCGTCATCGCCAGTTACAATAATTTCTCTCTTCTTTTTAGTTTCATTTATCTTTACTGTTCCAGATATTTCTGATATTGTAGCAAGTCCTTTAGGCTTTCTAGCTTCAAATAGCTCCTCAACCCTTGGTAAACCTTGAGTTATATCAGCACCTGCAACACCGCCTGTATGGAATGTTCTCATTGTTAACTGAGTTCCAGGCTCACCTATTGCTTGAGCAGCTACTATTCCAACTGCCTCCCCAATATATGCCTTCTCCCCTGTTGCCATATTCATTCCATAGCACTTAGAACATATTCCAGACCTTGCTCTGCATGTTAAAACAGTTCTAATATATGCCTTTGTAATCCCTGCCTGCATAACCTGTGTAGCTAGTGCATCTGTAATATACTCATTCTTGCCTACAATAACTTCTTGAGTTTTCTCATTAATTATATCAGCAGCAGCATATCTGCCTACAATTCTATCTCTAAAGCTTTCTATTACTTCATTTTCTTCTTTTATTTCGCTTACCCAGAATCCCTGGTCTGTTCCGCAGTCTTCTTCTCTTATTATTACATCTTGGCTGATATCAACAAGTCTTCTTGTAAGATATCCAGAGTCTGCAGTCCTAAGTGCAGTATCTGCAAGTCCTTTTCTTGCTCCATGAGTTGATATAAAATACTCAAGAACTGTAAGTCCTTCACGGAAACTAGCCTTTATTGGAAGTTCTATTATTTTACCTGATGGATTTGCCATAAGTCCCCTCATACCACAAAGCTGCCTAATCTGGTTTTTAGAACCTCTGGCTCCTGAGTTTGCCATCATGTATATAGGATTAAATTTATCAAGAGAATCCATTAAGGCATTAGTTACCTTATCAGTTGTTTCAGTCCATTCGGCAATAACCTTTTCATATCTTTCATCATAAGATATAAGACCTCTTCTATACATCTTCTCTATTTTATCTACTTCAGTCTCTGCTTCAGACAATAATTTTTCCTTTGCATCAGGTATAATCATGTCAGAAACTGATACGGTTATGCCTGCTATTGTTGAATAATGATATCCAAGAGACTTTATTTTATCTAGCATAATGGATGTCTCTGTTGGCCCATGAACCTTGTAGCATTTTTCTATTATTTTTCCAAGTGCCTTTTTATCAACTAGAAAATCTACTTCAAGATTGCATATATTTTCTTCTACATCCCTGTCAACAAACCCTAGATCTTGTGGTATTGCTTCATTGAATATAATCTTTCCTGGAGTTGCATTTATAATCCTTGTATATTCTACTCCCTTATATTCTTTAGTAACTCTTACCCTTATAGCTGCATGAAGCTCTATCTTTTTAAGGCTATAAGCCATTATTACTTCATCTTCTGAAGAAAATACCTTTCCTTCTCCTTTTTCTCCCTCTCTATCAACTGTTAGATAGTAAGAGCCAAGAACCATATCTTGAGTTGGAACCACAACAGGCTTACCATCTTGAGGCTTTAAAATATTATTGGCTGCCAGCATTAAAAATCTTGCTTCTGCCTGAGCCTCAACTGAAAGTGGAACGTGTACAGCCATCTGGTCTCCATCAAAGTCTGCATTGTATGCTGTACATGCAAGAGGATGAAGCTTAATAGCTCTTCCCTCAACAAGCACAGGCTGAAACGCTTGTATTCCAAGCCTATGTAAGGTAGGAGCACGGTTTAGTAAAACTGGATGATCCTGAATAACTTCCTCAAGCACATCCCAAACTTCAGGCTTAAGTCTTTCAACCATCCTTTTTGCACTCTTTATGTTATGAGCATATCCTTCCTCAACTAATTTCTTCATAACAAAAGGTTTAAATAATTCGATGGCCATCTCTTTTGGAAGTCCACATTGATACATTTTAAGCTCTGGCCCTACAACTATAACGGAACGTCCTGAATAGTCTACACGTTTACCAAGTAGGTTTTGTCTAAACCTACCCTGTTTACCCTTTAACATATCTGAAAGAGACTTAAGAGGTCTATTTCCAGGTCCAGTTACTGGTCTGCCCCTTCTGCCATTATCTATTAATGCATCTACAGCTTCTTGAAGCATTCTTTTCTCATTCCTAACAATTATGTCAGGTGCCTGCAAATCAAGAAGTCTTTTTAATCTATTATTTCTATTTATAACTCTTCTATAAAGGTCATTTAAATCAGAGGTTGCAAATCTTCCACCGTCAAGCTGCACCATTGGTCTTAAATCAGGTGGGATAACTGGTACTACCTCAAGTATCATCCACTCTGGTTTATTACCTGATCTTCTAAATGCTTCAACAACCTCAAGCCTTTTTATTGTCCTTACTCTTTTCTGTCCACTATTTGTCTTTAGATCTTCTTTAAGTCCCTTTGACATTTCATCTAGATCTAACTCTCTTAAAAGCTGTCTTACAGATTCTGCACCCATTCCAGCAGAGAAGCTGCTAGAGCCGTACTTATCCTGTGCTTCTCTAAACTCCTTATCAGTAAGCAGCTGCTTCTTTTGAAGCGGGGTTGTACCTGGGTCTATTACCACATAGGCTGCAAAATACAAAATCTTTTCAAGAGCTCTAGGTGACATATCAAGAAGCAGGCCCATTCTTGAAGGTATTCCTTTAAAATACCAAATGTGTGAAACAGGGGCTGCAAGTTCTATATGTCCCATCCTTTCACGGCGAACCTTTGATTTTGTAACCTCAACTCCGCATCTATCACAAACAATTCCCTTGTACCTTACCCTTTTATACTTTCCACAGTGACATTCCCAATCTTTTTGCGGTCCGAATATCCTTTCGCAGAACAATCCATCTTTTTCTGGCTTTAATGTTCTATAATTTATTGTTTCTGGCTTCTTAACTTCTCCCTTTGACCATTCCCTAATCTTCTCGGGAGAAGCTAAACCAATCTGCATTGAATCAAAGACATTTAATTCTATCAAGGGGACATCCTCCCTTCATTTTATAATTAGTCATCATCGTAATCATCATCGTCTAAATCTTCATCAGGTAGAGGCTCTAACTCTATATCTTCCTCTATATCATCATTTAAATTTTCATTTAAATCTCCATCGGTTTCGTCTTCTTTAAGCCCTTTTAAGGCATCTAAATCAAGGTCAAAGTCCTCTTCTTCATCCTCTGTCTCTTGCTCTGCTTCTTCATCTAAATCCTCTGAAGGAACAAAATCTTCTCTTCCTTCAATGTTAACATCAAGCTCTTCAGCATCATCATCAATAGACTCTTTAATTGCAACTTCTTGATTATCATTAGATAGCACTTTAACATCAAGGCACAAAGATTGAAGTTCTTTTATTAATACCTTAAATGATTCAGGTATTCCAGGCTCTGGAATATTTTCTCCTTTAACTATTGCCTCATATGTCTTAACACGACCTACAACATCATCAGACTTTACAGTCAATATTTCCTGAAGTGTATGAGCTGCTCCATATGCCTCTAATGCCCATACCTCCATCTCTCCAAATCTTTGTCCACCGAATTGTGCTTTACCACCAAGCGGCTGTTGGGTAACTAAAGAATATGGTCCTGTAGATCTTGCATGGATCTTATCATCAACTAAGTGAGCAAGTTTCAAAATATACATATATCCAACGGTTATTGGATTATCAAAAACTTCTCCAGTCCTGCCATCTCTTAAAATCGATTTACCATCCCTAGAATAGCCTGCATACTCAAGACAATCCATAATATCTATCTCTGATGCTCCATCAAATACAGGAGTGGCCACATGCCATCCAAGTTTCTTTGCAGCAAATCCTAAATGGACTTCAAGAACCTGCCCTATATTCATACGAGATGGTACTCCTAGAGGATTTAGCACTATTTGAAGTGGTGTTCCATCTGGAAGGAAAGGCATATCCTCTTCTGGTAAAACCCTAGAAATAACACCCTTGTTACCATGTCTTCCAGCCATTTTGTCTCCAACTGATATTTTCCTCTTTTGGGCTATATAGCATCTTACAAGCTCATTTACTCCTGGAGGAAGCTCATCACCATTTTCCCTTGTAAATACCTTTACATCTACAATGATTCCTGCTTCCCCATGTGGAACCCTAAGTGATGTATCTCTAACTTCTCTAGCTTTTTCACCAAATATAGCTCTTAAAAGTCTTTCTTCTGCTGTAAGCTCTGTTTCTCCTTTTGGTGTTACTTTTCCAACAAGTATATCACCTGACCTTACCTCTGCACCTATTCTTATTATTCCTCTATCATCAAGATCCTTCAAAGCCTCTTCGCCAACGTTTGGTATATCCCTTGTTATTTCCTCAGGTCCAAGCTTCGTATCTCTAGCTTCGGCTTCATATTCTTCTATATGAATTGATGTAAATACATCTTTTTTTACAAGTTCTTCTGATATAAGCATTGCATCTTCATAGTTATAACCTTCCCAAGTCATAAAACCCATTAGTATGTTCTTGCCTAAAGCAATTTCACCCATATCAGTTGCTGGTCCATCAGCTATTACATCGCCTTTTTTAACTCTTTCGTCTAAACTTACTACTGGCCTTTGATTTATGCATGTTCCTTGGTTAGAACGTTTAAACTTAAGCAGCTTATATGTGTCATAACCACCATCAGAATCCCTTCTAACCTTAACTTCAGTAGCACTAACTTTTGCAACCACTCCATCATTTTTTGCAAGTGGTATTATACCAGAGTCAATTGCTGCCTTATACTCAATTCCAGTTCCCACTATAGGAGTCTCAGTTTTTATAAGAGGTACTGCCTGACGCTGCATGTTAGAACCCATAAGAGCCCTGTTAGCATCATCGTTTTCAAGGAAAGGTATCATTGCCGTGGCAACAGATACAACCTCTTTAGGCGAAACATCCATAAGATCTATTTCGTTACTTGGAATTACTGTTATATCCTCTTTAATTCTTGCCGTAACCCTCTTATCAACAAATCTTCCTTCTTCGTCGAGAGGCTCATTAGCCTGAGCTATTGAATATTCATCTTCCTCATTTGCAGTAAGATAAACTATTTTATTTGTTACAATTCCCCTTGCTTTGTCAACTACCCTATAGGGCGCTTCTATAAAGCCGTACTCGTTTACTTTTGCATATGTTGATAAAGACCCTATAAGACCAATATTGGGCCCTTCTGGGGTTTCTATAGGGCACATACGCCCATAATGTGAGTGGTGAACGTCTCTTACTTCAAATCCTGCTCTTTCCCTTGAAAGTCCCCCAGGTCCTAAAGCAGACAATCTTCTTTTATTAGCAAGCTCTGATAATGGATTTGTCTGATCCATAAATTGTGAAAGCTGAGAGCTTCCAAAGAACTCTTTAATAGCAGAAGAAACAGGTTTTATGTTAACAAGTTGCTGAGGGGTTATCATATCCAAGTCTTGAATTGTCATCCTCTCTTTAACAACTCTCTCCATTCTAGATAAACCTATTCTAAATTGATTTTGCAGCAATTCTCCTACTGATCTTAACCTTCTATTTCCAAGGTGATCAATATCATCAACATAACCAATCCCATAACTAAGGTTAAGGTTGTAGTTAATTGATGCAAACATATCTGACTTAATTATATGTTTCGGTACAAGTTCTCCCATTCTTTCTTTAACCATATCTCTGAATTCATTCTCAGACTCAGCTTTATCAAGTATTTCCTTAAGAACAGGATAATAAACCATCTCTTTTATTTTAAGCCCATCTACTTTATACTGCAGATTTTGAGCGTAAATATCTACAAAATGGTTCCCTATAACCTTAATTTTCTTACCATCAACTAATAAATATACTTCATTTACACCGCTGTTTTGTATTTGAATTGCTTTTTCTCTATCTATTTTTTGGTCAGCTTCAGCTAAAACTTCGTTAGTTACAGGATGTTTAACATCTTCTGCTAATACATTTCCCATAATTCTTGAAGCTAATGCTAGTTTTTTATTAAACTTATATCTTCCTACCTTAGAAAGATCATATCTCTTAGGATCAAAAAATAAAGAATCTAAAAGCGATTGAGAACTTTCAACGGTTGGTGGCTCTCCAGGTCTTAGCCTCTTGTATATTTCAATTAGGCCTTCTTCTCTGGTTTTTGTATTATCTTTATCAATAGTATTCCTAAGTTTTTCGTCGTCTCCAAAAAAGTCAATTATTTCTGGATCTGTTCCATATCCCATTGCTCTAATTAATACCGTTATTGGAAGTTTCCTTGTTCTATCAATTCTTACAGAAACAATATCGTTTGAATCCGTTTCATATTCAAGCCATGCTCCTCTATTTGGGATAACCGTAGACGAGTATAACTTCTTACCAGACTTGTCAAATGTTTCTGCATAATATACACCTGGGGACCTAACGAGCTGACTTACTATTACCCTTTCAGCACCATTAATTATAAACGTTCCCTGCGGTGTCATTAAGGGGAAATCCCCCATAAAAACTTCCTGTTCCTTGACTTCTCCTGTTTCCCTGTTTATTAGTCTAACTCTTACTTTTAAAGGCGCTGCATATGTAGCATCCCTCTCCTTGCATTCCTCAATCTCATACTTAATATTGTCAAGATCAAGAGAGTAATCTGTAAACTCTAGCACAAGGTTCCCTGTATAGTCTTGTATTGGATTCACATCGTCAAATACCTCTTTTAATCCCTCATCTAAAAACCACTTGTAGGAATCTAATTGAATCTCAATTAGATTTGGCATATCCAACACTTCATGAATCTTGGAGAAGCTCATTCTTGTTCTCTTGCCCACCTGAACAGGATGTACCATCAACCTTCACCCCTTAATTAAATCATAATGACCAAAAGCGCAAAAATACCCTAGTATTTTATGCCTTTGGTAAGCACCGTTTTTTTGTATTATCTATATAATATTGCCTTAAATTAGGCTAAATATTCCACAATTATATAGATAATGTAAATTTTTGATAATATGTCAACTAAAATAATTAGAATATAAACCGTAATATGGATACAATAATGCTGTATTATATTGGATTATTATATTATTTTAACTAATAATGGTAATAAATTATAATAATTTTATTTGTAGGCTAACTTTCAATGCAATTTATAATACTAGCATAATTCAATATCCATGTCAATATAAATATTATAAAAATTATAGCCCTCTTTTTTCGAGGGCTATAATTTTTATAATGAATTATTATATTATTTTACTTCTACAGTTGCTCCAACATCTGTTAATTTCTGTTTAATCTGATCTGCTTCTTCTTTTGATACTGCTTCTTTGATTGCCTTTGGAGCACCATCTACAAGATCCTTTGCTTCCTTAAGTCCAAGTCCAGTTATTTCTCTAACAGCCTTAATAACCTTAATCTTTTCTCCGCCTATTTCTTTAAGAACAACATCAAACTCAGTTTTCTCCTCTGCAGGAGCTCCTGCTGCAGGAGCACCTGCTGCAACAGCTACTGGTGCTGCTGCACTAACTCCAAATTCTTCTTCTGCTGCTTTTACTAAATCATTTAATTCCATTACAGTCATGCCTTTTATAGCATCGATAATTTCCTGTATAGTCATTATATTACACCCCCGAAATTTTTCTTAAATTAATTTTTATTTTTTTGTTTACACTTATTGTTCTTATTCTGCTTGTTCTGCTGTTTGTTCTTGCTTTTCCTTTATTGCATTAACAAGATATGCAAAATTGGATAATGGTGCTTTGAAGCTTCCAAGAAGTTTTGCAATAAGTACTTCTCTTGGTGGAATTGAAGCAAGTTCAACTATCTTATCAACTCCATAAATCTGTCCGTTTATTATGCCGCCCTTTATTTCAACTTTTTTATGAGCTTTGGCAAAATCGTTTAATATTCTTGCAGGTGCAGTAGGATCTTCATATCCAAATGCAAATGAAGTTGGTCCTGCTAGAAACTCATCAACGCCTTCGTATCCGGCTTCTTTTGCTGCAATAGAAGTTAGGGAGTTTTTCAAAACCTTATATTCTACTCCTGCTTCCCTAAATTTACGTCTAAGTTCAGTATCCTCTTCAACTGTAAGGCCTCTATAATCTGAAAATATAACTGCCTCAGCCTTTTCTAGTTTACCTTTGATTTCCTGAACCTTTGCTTGTTTTTCTTCTCTAATACTAGTACTCAATGATATCCACCTCCTTTTATCCAATAGATAACATTATATAAAAAATAAAATGACCTCTCCGTAGACAAGAGAGGTCTTAAAGTCTTTAAATACTTAACCAATCTAACCTATGCAGGTAATTTATGCTTAAAAGCACCTGCAGTCTACGGCTATAACTTCATGAGTTTATCATCATTATTTAAGTTTGTCAATACTATTCAAGAACTTTTCCTGGATTTAATTTAATCCCAGGTCCCATTGTGCTTGATACAACAACGCTTTTTAAGTATTGGCCTTTTGAAGAAGCTGGCTTTGCTTTAACAACAGCTTCCATAATAACTTTAAAGTTAGCACCTAGCTTTTCAGTACCAAATGACGCCTTACCAATTGGAACGTGAATTATCTTTGTTTTGTCAACTCTGTATTCAACCTTACCTGCTTTAATATCTGAAAGAGCTTTTTCAATATCAAAAGTAACTGTTCCAGACTTAGGATTTGGCATTAATCCCTTAGGTCCTAAAACCCTACCAAGTCTTCCTACGACTCCCATCATATCTGGTGTAGCAATAACTACATCAAAGTCGAACCAGTTTTCATTTTGTATCTTTTCAACATACTCTTCTGCTCCAACAAATTCTGCTCCGGCAGCCTCCGCTTCCTTTGCTTTATCGCCTTTTGCAAAGACAAGAACCCTAACAGTTTTTCCTGTTCCATAGGGAAGTATAACTGCTCCTCTTACTTGTTGGTCTGCATGCCTTGGGTCAACCCCAAGCTTTATTGCAAGCTCAATAGTTTCATCAAACTTTGCCTTTGAAGTCTTAATTACAAGATCCATCGCCTCTGATGGTGAATAAAGTTGTGATTTCTCTATAAGCTTTATGCTGTCTAAATAATTTTTACTCCTTTTCATTTACAATCCTCCTTTGTGGTAATAACGGTTTTAGCCTCCCACGTTATCATGGCTATTCTATAACTTCAATTCCCATGCTTCTTGCTGTTCCTGTTATCATACTCATAGCAGTTTCAACTGAAGCAGCGTTTAAATCTGGTGCTTTAAGCTCTGCTATCTCTCTAACCTGAGCCTTTGTTACTTTAGCAACCTTTGTTTTGTTTGGTACTCCTGAACCACTTTCAATCCCTGCAGCCTTCTTTAATAGAACCGCTGCTGGTGGAGTCTTTACAATAAAACTAAATGATCTATCTGCATAAACTGTAATAACTACTGGAATTATTAATCCAGCTTGATTTGCAGTTTTTGCATTAAACTCCTTACAGAAACCCATAATATTTACGCCATGCTGTCCAAGAGCAGGACCTACTGGTGGTGCTGGTGTTGCTTTACCAGCAGGAATCTGAAGTTTAACCATTCCTACTACCTTTTTAGCCATAATAATTACACCTCCTTAAAAAAATGTGGTATGGCGGGTTTTTAACCCTCCCACTAAAAAGCGCTGCTCAAACAAGAAGCCAAGCAGCCTAATATTAAAACAAATATCTGTTTTAATATGTACCTATTAATATATTCACATAGTATATATATCATAATGCTATTTAAAGCTATTAATAGACCTCAATAAAAAACAAAAACTATTCAATCTTTTCAATCTGCTCAAAGTCAAATTCTACAAGCGTATCACGGCCAAACATATTAACAAAGGCTTTAACCTTCCTTTTTTCATTGTTAATCTCTTCAATAAGAGCAACAAAGTTTTCAAAAGGTCCAGATACAATTTTCACACTTTCACCAACAAATGCTTCAATAGTTGATGCAGGTTGCGATATGCCCATGGAACGAATTTCGCTATCTGAAAGTGGTATAGGTTTTGAACCAGGTCCTACAAACCCTGTTACACCCCTAGTATTTCTAACAACATACCAAGAATCATCATTCATAACCATTTTCACAAGTACATAGCCTGGGTAGGTCTTTTTTTGAACTACTCTCTTCTTGCCATTTTTTACTTCTACCAAATCCTCCATGGGTACTTGTACATCCAATATGAGATTTTCAAGATTTCTATTTTCTACTGTCTTTTCTAAATTTGCTTTTACTTTGTTTTCATAACCTGAATAGGTATGAACAACATACCATTTTGCAGCCTCTGTCATACTAGAGGGGACAGTTTATGTCCCTGCCTCCTTACCATTATTTTATTAACTTAAAGAAAAGGTTTAAGCCTTGATTAAAACCTGAATCAACTAGCCAAATAAATAAAGTTATAAGAGCTACGCTTATCAATACTACGCCACTTGCCTTAAAAACTCTTTCTCTATCAGGCCATGTTACCTTTTTAAACTCTCTGCCAGATTCTTTTATGAATTTCCCACGTCTAATGAAAAACTTCCCAATTCCCTTGCCATAGAAAACTGGATTTACATACTTAACCCATCCTGGCTTGTTTCCAGAATTAGCTTTTGCTTCAAAGGCCATTTAATCCACATCCTTAACTTAATATATAACTCTCTCCATAAAATTATATATTTATTCACTAAAATTACTTAGTCTCCTTATGAATCGTATGCTTTCTGCAAAATCTGCAGTATTTACTCATTTCCAATCTGTCTGGGTCATTCCTCTTGTTCTTCATTGTATTGTAATTTCTTTGCTTACATTCTGAACATGCTAATGTAACTTTAACTCTCACGGCCAACACCTCCTAAGTACAGTCTTTTCCCTTGGGCTTATATATATTCAAGTTTAAATATATTATTTAACCCTTATTTCTTTCAACTACATAATTACACTAAAGCCTTGTATTATGATAAAACATAATATGCCAATACTAAATTAGTTTAACCGAATTATGCATAAAAATCAATAAGGATTTTTATGCATAACAAACAATATATTACTTAAGAAAATATTTATTCAAGCTTACCACGACTCCACACCATATATAATGGATGTGGAGTCGTATAAATTTAATTAGTCTTCTTAATCTTTTTAGTTTGGTAAAATTTCAGCAACAACGCCAGC
>DIRE01000077.1:0-17950 GCA_002426575.1 Clostridiaceae bacterium UBA5444
GGTAATCAGCAGCCAAGTTCCGAATAGGAAAAGGTTCAACGACTATTCCATAGGGAAGTACCTACAAGCGTGGGGAAATGGGGAGCATCTTTAAAAGTTAAAAGTTAAGGGCTAAGAATTAAAAGTTTATAAATATAACTTTTCACTTTTCACCCTTCACTCTTAGCTAAATAAGATGGTGATATAGTCTGTGCTCATATGAAAGTATGAGAAGTTCATAAGAGAACTGTATATGTGTAGCGAGCATATATGAACATCTAAAAAATGTATAAATGTAAAGAAGATAATTCAAGGCAGCCGTATTTTAAAATTTTATAATAAAGTTATTTTTATTCTTTATCAGCTTTAATTCTTAGTTGGTCAGTATAAAGATACTTTTTATGGTTATAATATTATATAGAACATGTGTTCGAATATGATTGAACTATAAAAAGGGTGGTGGAAATAGTGGATACTATAATAAAGACAGTAAAGCAATATTCTAATGAATTAGATGATGATGCAGTAAAGGAATTACTATTTATAGCTAATCAATATAAGAATGTTAAAAATTATGTTTATTCAAGATATAGCGGTATAAATAGTATCCCACTATTGGGCAAGGATAGACAGATAAGAGATGAGTGGACTGAAACAAAGTTTTATGAAGGGCGGAAACTTCCTGCGAGGTACTGGAAGTTAGCCTTATCTGAAGCTTTTGGAAATATTAAATCTCAGTGGAGTAATACAAAACGTAAAATTAAAGCAGCGATAAAGCAAAATATTAATTTGTCAGATGAGGATAGACATTATATTTATTATGTTTTAAAGTTTGACAAATGCTATTGGAAGGTATTAACTAATCAAACTTTTGATATTCCTAAGATATTTGAAGATAAGGATTTAAATTATAAATATCTTAATAACCTTATTAAAAGGTATACAAGAAGATATAAAGGCAATATACCTTATTCTAATAGAGAAACAACATTTTCTATTGATATGGGATTATATTTATATAAAGATGGATATATAAAAGAAAGACTTGAATATAAGTGCGATTATAATAGTATTAAATATACTTATATAAATCCAGCATACACAAGTAAGATGTGTAATATATGCGGTCAATTTGGTATTAGAAATGGTGACGTATTTACCTGCCCTAAATGTGGCAAAACTCATGCAGATTCAAATGCAAGCAAGAATATCTTAAATAGAAAATATGATAAAGAGATTAGTTTATATACACCATACAGCAAAGTAAAAGAAATATTAGAAGGAAGAGTAAGGGTTAGTTAATTAAAATAATTTGCCTAAAAAGAATATTTAATCACAAATGTATGTACCTCATATAGAAATATGAAGCGTATATTTTATCAGAAATGAGGGTTAAATAGTTCTTTAGATTATAAAATTTTAAAATACGGTTGTGGGATAGTTTATGGAATTATAACTATGAATTAGTTAGTTGTAATGAAGTTTACGAACTGGTACATCCAAGGCTTTAAGCCACCAAAAGGTGTGATAAGTGCGAATTATCTAATCTGAGTACATTTGTACATATTTTTAGAACCAGAGTGGAGGCACAGAATATGGGAAAAGTATGTGGATTCTTTTAGTATGTTTGTGATAATACTATTTGTGGTTACTGCGGCTGTAAATGTTGCTACATATTATATACTTTTTTCAATGAAAATGCAGGAATACGTTAACTTTATAGCACCAGCTGTGGTGTCTATAATTGTAGGGTTTGTACTGGCAAGTATACCAAGAAGGGGCGAGGATGAGGAATTAGCCAAAAGAGCGGGTAAATAGTAAAATTGGTGTAAAGTTGCTGTAGGGATTACATGGAAGTAAAAAGGGGTCTAATTTACTTTTGTAATTAAGTATTGCGGTAAAACCAAAGCAATACTTAATTACATGTTGTAAATAAAAACGACCTGGATTATAATTATTATAGCTGCTCAAAACAGCGAAATATTGTTTTGAGCAGTTATAATAGTTATCGGGGCGTAGCGCAGCTGGTAGCGCACTTGGTTCGGGACCAAGGGGTCGGGTGTTCGAGTCACCTCGCCCCGACCATTACATATCTTTAAGTAACATATCGTTTTCTTTTATATATCCTTTTTTTCTCATATATTCTGATACAACAAATGAAATAATTGCTGGTAATATAAAGTGCAATAAAGCTATGTTTATAAAGGTTTTTGGGCTTGCTCCCATTACATCTATGGTACCAAACTGTCCAACTAGTCCGCTAGTTCCCATTCCAGCCCCAACTTTATTACATTCCATTTTAAAAACAGTAGTTGATAATGGGCCTAATATTGCTGATGCAATGGTTGGCGGTATCCATATTCTTGGATTTTTTATTATGTTAGGTATTTGTATCATGGAGGTTCCAATGCCCTGAGCAATAAAGCCGCCTATTCCATTTTCTCTAAAGGAGGATACTGCAAATCCAACCATCTGCGCACAGCATCCAACTACACTAGCCCCTCCTGCAAGGCCGCTTAAGCCTAAAGAGATTGCTATTGCAGCACTGCTTATCGGAAGAGTTAGGGCTATTCCCATAAGTGTTGATACTAATATTCCCATGGGGATTGGTTTAAGTTCCGTGGCCATGTTTATTAGGTTTCCTAAGTAGAACATAAATTTGCTTGCAATAGGAGATATGTAGTGTCCCGAAAAGCCTCCTACTAATATGGTTACAAGGGGAACAAGTACAATATCAACTTTGGTTTTTCCTTTAATTAATTTTGAGGTTTCAGCTCCTAAAATAGCGGCTACAAAGGCCCCCATAGGTTCACCTATGTTTATTGAGGCAATTGCTGTATCTGCATTAATAGATATTGTGCCTGCGCCAATTGCACCTGTAACTATGGATGCAAATATAGCTAAAGGAGATGAACCGATGCTATATGCAACGCCAGCCCCTATGGCAGGCCCCATCATGTATTGGGCAAATTGGCCAAATGCTATTATGGTTTTTATATTAAGAAGAGTACCTATCTGCTTTATTATAAGTCCTATTATTAGGGATGAAAAAAGCCCAAGAGCCATCCCATTAAAAACTTTAACAAAGTAATCCTGTATTTTAGTTCCTTTATTAGATTTTTCCATTAAAACACCCCTTAAATTATTACTGATTAGTCATGTGTATATACACCAAACTAATCAGTAATATACCACCTTATAAAGATTAAATCAAGTATTTTTATTAGCCTGATAATAAAACAAGAAGCCTCTAATTTAAGATGCTTCTTGTTTATATATTTATTCAAATATTTTTTATTTAATCAAATATCCTTTTTGGTCAAGCAATTCTTCTATTTTTTTTATTATTTCCTCATTATCTGCTTCAATTGAGTGAATATGAATTCCATCTGTTAGGGAAGATAAAGGCTCTGAGTTTGTCTTTTTAAAGCTTTCTATGAAGTTATCAACATCAAGTCTTGAGCCTATCATAAGAGGACTTTTTATCTCCCCATATAATTTATGCTCGACGATAACATCTAAAACTTTGCCTCCCATATCAACAATGGATTTTAATTCATCTTCCATTGCAGAATAACCGTGATGCCTGCAGACAATTGCTTTAACACATTTTTTTTCATCGCCCATATTTATCACTAAATATCCTTGTGGGGTTGATATTATATTTTCTCCCTTAGCCCTAAGAAGTGCAATATCTTGTACTATTATTTGCCTAGTCACATTAAACTTGTTAGCTAATTCAATTCCTTTTACAGGCTTAGCTTTATTGCTTAAAATACGTATTATCTCTTCTCTTCTCTTTTCAGAATCCATAACTCTATTCACCTTCAATCTGCCTCTGCTTATAATAAGTAACTACCGGCTTTTAAACCGGCTATGTTGATTGACTTCCACTGCTCCAAAATGCCTATTTTTCTCTAAATAAGTAAAGTGGATAAAAATAGGCATTTAAGTCGCTGCTACAGTAAATCAACATAGCCTGAGATCAGCACTGTAAAACATGGTTTTAAACTGGCTATGTTGTAGATAAGTAAGAACTAATAAGTAAGAACTAAGAGTTTATAAAGAAATTCAGCAAAGCTGAATTTCCACCACAACTATTACTTCTTAGCTCTTACCTTTTACTTATCTGTAAATCATTTTTCTAGCAACATATCCCCTACCTTATACACATCTCCAGCTCCCATGGTAAGTACTATATCCCCTGGGGATGCATTTTTTGCTATAAAATCAGCTATCTCATTAAAGGATGGTAGGTATCTAACCGAAACACCATTTTTACCTATTTTATCTGCTAATATTTTGGAGCTTATCTCTCCAGTATCTTTTTCCCTTGCAGCATATATGTCAGCTAGGATAAGCTCATCTACATCGCTAAATGCATGGGAAAACTCATCTAATAGCTTTATGGTTCTTGAATAGGTATGTGGCTGAAATACGCACCAAAGCTTATTGTGAGGATAGTTCCTTGCAGCTTTAAGGGTTGCTTTTATCTCTGTTGGGTGGTGAGCATAATCATCTATCACCTTAACTCCGGAGAACTCCCCTTTAACCTCAAACCTTCTGTGAGTTCCGCTAAATTCTGAAAGGCTTGATTTTATTATATCTTTTTCTATATGGAATAAATCTGCACATGCAATGGCACAAAGAGAATTGCTTATATTATGTTCTCCAGGGATTCTAAGTTTAAATCTGTCATAGTATTCCCCATTATGATATACATCAAATTCTCCAAATCCATTTTTATCATAGCATATATTCTTTGTCATCCAGTTTGCATTATTTTTGATTCCAAAGGTTACTAAGTTGCAATTACAACCCTTTGCAGCCTTCATTGCATTTTCATCATCTGATGAGGTTATTAGGTATCCGTCCTTAGGTATTAGCCTTATGAATTTTTTAAATGAGCTTATTATTTGGTCTATTCCGCTATAGAAATCTAAGTGATCCTTATCTATATTAAGCACAATTCCAACTGTAGGGTATAGCTTTAGAAAGCTTTCTACATATTCACAAGCTTCAGTTAAAAAATAAGGGCTTTTTCCAGGTCTTACGTTTCCTCCTATAGCATCTAACTCTCCTCCAACCATTATTGTAGGGTCAAGGTTTGCATTGCACATTATAACTGATAAAAGAGATGTTGTTGTGGTTTTACCATGAACTCCTGCTACTGCAATCCTTTTTTCGTAATGCTTCATTATCTGTCCCAAAAATTCGGCTCTGTTCACTATAGGAATATTAAGCTCTTTAGCTTTAATAAGTTCTGGGTTATCCGCCTTTACTGCGGCAGTATATACAACAAGGTCTTGATCTTTAATATTTTCAGCATCATGGCCTATATGTATGGTTGCCCCTTTATCTATTAACCTATTTATTATATTTGAATTGTTAGAATCTGAGCCTGAAACATTAAAGCCATAATCTAGCAGTATTTCTGCAAGACCGCTCATACTTATTCCGCCTATACCAATAAAATGTACTTTTAAATTATTATCAGATTTTAAATCAAATTCTTTCAATGAATACACTCCTCTAAATTAGTCTATAATTAATACTAAAATAATTTTAGTGCTAAATTAATACTTTATTAAATTATATACCAATATATAATTTAATAAAACTGATTTTAATTGGGACTGGCATATTAAGTGAGATGGTGAGGCATTAAAGCTTTTTAAATTATTATTAAATATTCAGAAAACTGTTGAATGTTAGGGGCTGATAATGTAGAATAGTGAATAATAAGTATGATAATTAAATATAATGTTCGTATATAGATTGGAGAGTTGTTATGGAAAAATACCATAGAAATGAAAGAATAGGAGCCATAGTAAAAATACTTACGGAAAATCCTAATAAAATATTTACTTTGAATTATTTTGCAGAGATGTTTAATGCCGCAAAATCAACGGTTAGTGAAGATATAGTTATAGCTAAAAAGATGATGGACAAATTCTCATTTGGGATTATAGAAACATTGTCAGGAGCTGCTGGAGGGGTTAAATATATACCAATATTTAGTGAGGACAAATCTAAAGAGTTAGTACATGATTTGTGTACAAGGTTATCAAGTACTGATAGGATAATCCCCGGAGGATTTTTGTATATGACGGATATTATATATTCACCAGATATAGTAAGCGTAATAGGGAGGATACTTGCAACACATTTTATGGATGCGGGAGCAGATTATGTGCTTACCATAGAAACAAAGGGAATACCTATTGCACTTATGACTGCTAAATATTTAAATATACCTCTTGTTATTGTAAGAAGCGGAAGCAAGGTTACAGAGGGGTCTACGGTTAGTATAAATTATGTATCAGGCTCTACAAAAAGAATACAAACAATGTCTTTATCAAGAAGAGCAGTAAAAAGAGGGACTAAAAGCATATTTATAGATGATTTCATGAAAGCAGGAGGGACTGCTACAGGAATAATGGAGCTTATGAAGGAATTTGAAAATGAGGTTTTGGGAATAGGAGTTTTAATGGAATCAAAAGAACCGGAAATAAAGATGGTGGATAACTATATATCCTTGCTCACTCTTGATGGAGTTGACGAGGAAAATAATATAGTAAAAATAGAACCTTCGAGTACTTTCCTATAAAAAATAGGAAAAATACTGTTTAAAAACCATTTTTTTAAAAAATATAGATATTAATGCAGGAAAAACAAAAGATTTATAGAACTATATTTTTAGAGTTATGCATCTTGGAAGGTGGTGAGATTATGCAAATCACAGATGTCAGAATAAGGAAGATTACCTCTGAAGGCAAAATGAAGGCTATAGTTTCCGTAACCCTCGATAATGAATTTGTTGTTCATGATATAAAAATTATTGATGGACAGAACGGTCTTTTTATAGCTATGCCTAGCAGAAAAACTCCAGATGGGGAGTTTAAGGACATTGCACACCCAATCAACACATCAACAAGGGAAAAGATTCAAAACGCTATACTAAGCGAATATGAAAAAGTTATAAGTGAAGAAGAAAGGGGAGCATAAAGGAGTCTTGGGGCTCCTTTTTTTTGCCCTTAAACTAAACCAAACCCATCATAGGGTGAGTTACAATGGATATAATAATACTTATATCCCAACTTTTCAAGTAATATTTTATTGTTTAAGTAAGAACTAAGAAGTAAAAAGTAAGAGTTTACGAAAAAATTCAGCGAAGCTGAATTTTCGCCACACCTTTTACTTAAACAATAAACTTCCATTTTCGATGTAATCATATGTATATTGACATAAAGGGTTGAATTGTTGTTTTCTTTACAATATAATTATTAGGGATATTTGTTGTGCTTACACATATTTTATTTAAAGAGGTGTTTCATTTGGATAGTATTAATGCTGTAATACTTGCAGCAGGCGAGGGAAAAAGGATGAAGTCAAAACATCCTAAAGTATCTCATAAGGTTTGCGGGAAACCCATAATTCAGCATGTTATAGATTCTGTACACTTAGCTGGGTTAAAAAAAGTGGTGGTTGTTGTTGGGCACAAAGCAGATGAAGTTAAGAAATGTATTGGTACAGATGTTGATTTTGTCCTTCAAAGTGAGCAGCTAGGCACTGGTCACGCCGTAATATGTGCATCTGAATATATAAAAGAGGGTATAGATTATACTTTGGTTTTAACTGGAGATACTCCTTTAATAACGGGGGAAACTCTATCATCTTTTGTAGAATTTCATAAGAAAAATAAATTAAATGCTACAATACTTACATCAGATTTTGAAGATCCAACTGGATATGGCAGGATAGTCAGAAATTCAGATGAAAGTGTAGAAAAGATTGTTGAACACAAAGATGCTTCTGAAGATGAAAAAAAGATAAAAGAAATTAACTCAGGAATGTTTTGTTTCAATACTAAAGATTTAATAAAAGCTTTAAATAAGATAAACAATAATAATGCTCAAGGAGAATATTATCTCACAGATGTAATTGAAATAATGGAAAGGGATGGACTATCAATAGGGGCATATAAAATAGAGAATCCTACCGAGATTATGGGCATAAATGACAGGACTCAGCTAGCATGTGCTGAAAAGGTTATGAGACACAGGATACTTAATAATCTTATGATAAATGGAGTTACAATTATGGATCCTGATTCTACTTATATTGAAAAAGATGCCTTTATAGGGGCAGATACAGTGGTTTATCCAAATACAATAATAGAGGGAAATACAGTAATTGGTGAAGATTGCATAATAGGACCTAACTCGAGGATTGTGGACTCTACGGTACATGATTTAGTAGAGATAAATAATTCTGTTGTTTTAAAAAGTGAGGTAAAGAAAGAAACCCATGTAGGGCCATTTGCTTATATAAGGCCTGAAAGCCTTATAGGGTCTAATGTAAAAATAGGCGACTTTGTGGAGATAAAAAAATCCACAATTGGTGATGGAACGAAAGTATCTCATCTTACCTATGTTGGAGATTCAGAAGTGGGGAGAAATGTTAATTTTGGCTGTGGAACCGTTACAGTAAATTACAACGGTAAAAATAAAAATAAAACTATAATAGGTGATAATGCATTCATAGGCTGCAATACTAATCTTGTAGCCCCAGTTAAAGTGGGAAATGATGCATACACTGCAGCAGGCTCTACCATAACACGTGAAGTACCTGATGGTGCTCTTGCAGTTGCAAGGGAGAGACAGGTAAATAAAGAAGGTTGGGTAGAGAGAAAAGGACTAAAAAGAAAATAATTATAGGAGGCTTTGGAATGATAACCCATGGAAAAGGCATAAAGATTTTTGCGGCTAATTCCAACCCTGAACTTGCAAAAGAAATTGCTGAGATACTTGGTGTACCACAAGGAGAAGCAGTTGTAGGAAGATTCAGTGATGGAGAAATTAGAGTAGACATTGGTGAAACAGTAAGAGGTGCGGACGTATTTGTTATACAGTCTACAAACAATCCTGTAAATGACAATTTAATGGAACTACTAATAATGATAGATGCTTTCAAGAGAGCATCTGCAGGCAGAATAACTGCTGTAATACCATACTATGGTTATGCAAGACAGGATAGGAAGGCAAAGGCTAGAGATCCAATTACAGCAAAACTCGTTGCCGATTTGATACATACGGCAGGGGCGGACAGGGTATTAACTATGGACTTACATGCTACACAGATACAAGGATATTTCAATGTTCCAGTGGATCACCTACTTGGTGTACCAATCATTGCTAAATACTATCAAACTAAGAACTTGGAAGATGTTGTTATAGTATCTCCAGACCTTGGTGGAGTAACAAGGGCAAGGAAGCTTGCAGACAGGCTGCATGCTGACATTGCAATTATTGATAAGAGAAGGCCTAGACCTAATGTATCAGAGGTTATGAATGTAATAGGCGATGTAAAAGGAAAGACGGTAATACTTGTTGATGACCTAATTGATACTGCAGGAACACTAACCCTTGGAGCAAAGGCACTTATGGATCTTGGAGCAAAGGAAGTTATGGCATGCTGCACGCATCCTGTTTTGTCAGGTCCTGCAATAGAGAGGCTTCAAAATTCAGTTATATCTGAGCTTGTTGTTTTAAACACAATAGAATTGCCTGAAGAAAAACGTATTGACAAGATAAAGATATTGTCAGTTGCACCAGTATTTGCAGAGGCAATAAGAAGGATATATGAGGAGCTGCCAGTTAGTAAGTTGTTTGATGAATAGAAAATGGGGAAAAGTGAATAAGTAATAGTGAATAGTGAAAAGAGCTGCTTGCGTTGCAAGCAGTTTTTTTGTGCTTGTTATAACAAAATTATACATATGTGTATTAATGTGTGATTGTTTGCAGATACTATTATGGTGAAAAGGTTCTTGATCAATTTTGGCTGGAGAGGGAATGGGCGGATGGATATAGTAGGTATGATAGATAAGCATGGCATAGAAAATGGGGATAAGGCGGCTTTGAGGTATAGGGATACTGCACTCACATATAGAGAGCTTAGGGAGAAGTCTGATGCTTTGGCGTCGTACATAATAGATATGCTTGGAAGGGACAAAACTCCTGTTGTTGTGTATGGGCATAAGCAAAATGAGATGATTATATGTATTTTGGCTTGTACAAAATCGGGGCATCCTTATATACCAATAGATACTTCTTTCCCAGAAGAGAGGGTTAGGGAGATAGTTGAAAGCTCTAGAGCAAAGATTTTATTTAATGTGGAAGGCATGGAATTTAACTTTGGAGACCTAGTATTAAATAATTTAGTAATAAATAATAACGAGCAAATAAAAGCCATTATAGATTGCTATTTAGGTAAAAGACCTGGTAAGTCTTATACGGTGGGCTTAGACGATACTTATTATATATTATATACATCAGGAAGCACTGGAAAGCCTAAAGGTGTTCAGATAACTCTATCGTGTATGGAAAGTTTTTTAAAGTGGTATATAAATATAAGCAGGCTGGATAATATGGAGAATCTGGTTTTTATGAATCAGGTTTCTTATAGCTTTGATGTTTCGGTTATGGATATTTATGTTTCATTAATAAGCGGTGCCACGTTATTTACAATAGATAAATACATGATATCGGATTTTAAAGAGCTTTTTTACTACTTTAGTATATCCAACATTGATGTGTGGGTTTCAACTCCGTCCATGATGGAGATGTGTCTTATAGATGAAAACTTTAATCATAAGCTGCTTCCTAATTTAAAGATGATGGTTTTTGCAGGGGAGGTGCTTACAAATAGCTCTGTTTTAAAGCTATTTGATAGGTTTAAAGATATTAAAATAATAAATGGCTACGGCCCTACAGAGGCCACGGTTCTCGTAACAGCTGCCCATATAGATAAAACCATGGCGGAGAATATAAATCCTCTTCCCATAGGCTGCCCGATTGATAGCTGCAGGGTATATATTGCAGATCCTAATGGAAATGAGGTTTTAGAAGGGGAAAAAGGGGAGATAATTATACTAGGTGATAGTGTAAGCTCAGGGTATTATGGAAATGAGAAAATGAGCGAAAAGTCATTTTTCGCCTCTTATATTGGCGGTTGTAAAAAGAGGGGTTACAAAACAGGGGATGAGGGCTATATAAAAGATGGCCTTGTTTTCTACTGCGGCAGGATGGATTTTCAGGTTAAATTAAATGGTTTTAGAATAGAGCTTGGAGATATAGAGCATAATTTAAGAAAAATAGATTTTATAAAAAATGCTGTGGTACTGCCTGTAAGCAAAAATGGTAAGGTGCAATACCTAGTTGCTTTTGTTACATTAGATAAAAAGATTAATGAAAAAGACTTTGTCATAGGTCAAGATATTAAAAATGAGCTTAAAAGGTATGTACCTGATTATATGATTCCAAGAAAGATTGTAATAAAAGAATACTTTGATGTAAATGTAAATGGAAAGATAGATAGAAAGGCTTTGATGGGGGATATAGAATGATTCCTTATGGCAGTTTATACTTTTTTTATATAGTGTTTTTGGCACTTATTATTGCAGTTATATTAGGGCTTAAAGAAAAGCCTATTAAGGTATATGGGTATATTATTAATTTACCTTTTCTGTTTTTAATATTTGGTAATTCTAAATATGAAACAGTATGCCTATTTCTATTTTACATAGGAGAGCTAGTTTTAATAAAGGGGTATGTACTTTTAAGAAAAAGGGGTTCTAAAAAGTGGGTTGGGTGGATTGTAGGTGCCCTGTCAACTTCACCTCTTGTACTTGTAAAGATAACCCCCACTTTGTTTAATAGGCCCATAGGTTTTCTTGGCATTTCATACTTAACTTTTAAGGTGGTGCAGATGGTAATTGAGATATATGACGGACTTATTTTGGAGGTTAATGTATTGGAGTTTTCATATTTTCTATTATTCTTTCCAACCATAAGCTCAGGACCAATAGATAGATCGAGAAGGTTTATGGATGATATAAGAAATACACCTTCAAAAAAGGAATACATAGATATGCTCGGGTATGGAATAAATTCTGTAATGAGGGGCATAGCTTACAAATTCATTATAGCTTATTTAATTAATAGTTATTGGATTGATATGATACCTAAAGGCCACAGCTTTTTGAATACTATTAATTATATGTATGGGTACAGTCTGTTTTTATTTTTTGACTTTGCAGGGTATAGTGCAATTGCAATAGGTGTGGGCTATATACTTGGGGTAAGGGTT
This sequence comes from Clostridiaceae bacterium UBA5444, assembly GCA_002426575.1. GTDB lineage: Bacteria > Bacillota > Clostridia > Clostridiales > Oxobacteraceae > UBA5444. The sequence goes on from DIRE01000077.1 coordinate 12,130, forward strand.
TCCGAAAACTTTGATAGGCCATTTATAAGCAAGGATATAAAGGAGTTTTGGAACAGGTGGCATATGTCCCTTTCGTTTTGGTTTAGGGATTACTTATATACAAGGCTTGTTATGACAGCCTTAAAGAAAAAGTGGTTTAAAAGTAGGTTAACTGCCTCTTATATAGGGTTTATAATCACAATGTTTGTTATGGGTATATGGCACGGGACGGAATGGAATTATATTATATATGGACTGTATCATGGCATTTTAATAGTGGCTACAGACTATTTTCAAAAGAAAAGCAGTACTTATAAAAAGTGTAAAAATAATACGTTGTGGAAATTTGCATCCATTGCAGTAACTTTTAACATTGTATGCTTTGGACTATTAATATTCTCAGGATACTTGTTTTAAAATAATATTTGGAGGCTTATAAATGGAGAATAAAATATTAGATATTTTAGAAGATGTTTGCGGAACTGACGAGATAAAAGAAGATAGGGATATAAACTTATTTAAGTCTGGACTCCTTGACTCACTTGGGGTGACAGCACTTTTAGTAGAGCTTGATGAAGAGATGGGGGTACATATTGCTCCCACTGAGATAACTAGGTTTGATATAGAAACGCCTAACAAAATAATAGAATATATAGCCAAAAGAGGGTAACATGAAAAAGGCTGCAGCATTTTTAGTTTCTATATTTTTAAGTATTGGGATATTATTATCTTCTATAAAGGTATATGACAAAAGACTTGGAGATAGTTTTTATGAAGCTATAGGAGATATTTATGCAAATGAATATATAAACAAGGGATTAGAAATACAAGAAAGGGAGGCAAATCTAAGTGACAGTATGATGCTCTTTGGCTCGTCAGACCTTGGTACACTAGATGTCCCAACCCATCCATCAAACTTCTTTAAAGGTAAAAGTGGCGGGTTTAAAACATATGTCATTGGAAGAGGGTTTAGCCAAAGCATTATACATGCAATAAACTTTGGGGGGTTAGGGGAATGTATCAAGGATAAAAAGATAGGCTTTTTTATATCCCCTCCATGGTTTCAAAAGGATATGCTTACGCCTGATAAATTTATCATGAACTTTTCAGAGCTTCAGTTTTATAGTTTGATGTTTAATTCCAAAATAGATAAAGATATTAAAACTAAAATAGCTGATAGGGTATATTATTATGTAAAGAATAATGAAAATCTAAGGCATATAAGGGATTTTTGTTATATATACATAATGGATAATTTTATGGCAAAGCCTATTTATTATATCATGCTCCCTTACCACAAAATTAAATTTAATTTGCTTTCTATAAAAGACAAAATGAATACGGAAAGTGTATTTAAAAAGTTTGAAGGAAAGCCAAAGTATGAAGTGGTTAAACAAACTGAGTTTGATTGGGATAAGGAGAAAAAATTAGCCATAGAGTATGGAAGGCTTCATTCTAGTAACAACAAGTATGCAATCGATAATAAATATTATGATACCTATTTGAGGGATAAGCTTCCCAAGTATAAGGGACATTACAAAAATCAATCCTATTTAGGGTCACAGGAGTTTGAGGATTTTGAACTTCTTTTAAAGTTATGCAAATCTATTGGTATAAAGCCTCTTTTTATAAATGTGCCAATTAAGGGAAAGTGGTTTGACTATGGGGAGTTTAGTAAAGCTGATAGGGAAGAATACTATAAAAGAATAAATGAAATGGTTCTGCGGTATGGGTTTGATTTAGCGGATTACTCAGGCCATGAATACGATGATTATTTTTTGAAAGACATATTTCACATAGGCTGGGAAGGATGGGTATGTATAGATGAGGCACTTTATAAGTATTATCAAAAGTAGTTTTATATATTATATGGCACTATATATCATTATACTATGTGGTGCAGCCTTTATATTTCTTATATCCAATGGCAATGTGGTTAAATATATATACAATCAATTTTAAAGCGGGTAAGTTAATTAACCCCGCTTTTTTCATGTTCTTTATATAAATTCTCAATATTTTTGTTTTTTTGAATTAAATAATATAATATATATATAAAGTATATAAAATTTGGAGGTGCTTACATGGATGCGAATAAACTTCTTTTAGTGGACGATGATAAAAATATATCTGAACTTATAAGGATGTATTTAGAAAAAGAAGGATATACTTGTCTTCAGGCTTTTAATGGAAGAGAAGCTGTAGATATGATGGATACAAATATTGACCTTGTCATACTTGATATAATGCTGCCACTTATGAATGGGTGGGATGTACTAAAGGAGATTAGAAAGAAATATGATACCCCAGTTATAATGCTTTCAGCTAAAGGAGAAACATTTGATAAGGTTTTAGGACTTGAACTTGGAGCTGATGATTATATAGTTAAACCCTTTGAACCAAAGGAGCTTGTAGCAAGGGTTAAGGCTGTACTTAGAAGGTACAAAACGGTTGAGGTATCTAAAAAGATAAGCTATGACAAATTAGTAATAGATATGGATAAGTTTGTAGCAACACTTGATGGAAAAACTGTTGAGATGCCGCCTAAAGAACTTGAATTATTGTATTTTCTTGCATCGAACCCAAATAAGGTGTTTACAAGGGAACAACTTTTAAACGAGATATGGAGTTATGACTTTGTAGGGGATTCGAGAACTGTAGATGTTCATGTAAAGAGACTTAGGGAAAAGATAGAAATGCCTTCGGTGAACTGGAGTCTTAAAACTGTGTGGGGCGTGGGGTACAAATTTGAGGTGAAATAATGAAAAAGAGGCATAGTTCATTAAAAAATAGTCTTTATTCAAAGCTTGTTGTCACATATTTTATTGTTATACTTATAAGCTTTGTATTTCTTGCAGTATTTCTTTCTGTATGGTTTGAAAGATATTACTATGCTGAAAGAAAAGAAAAACTAATATCACAGCAGCCTATATTTAACAACATGATGGAAGGATATAAATATGGAACTATAACCCCTAAGACAATGGATAGCCAGCTTGAGTTTCTAGACAGCTATCTAAATACAAGGATATGGATAGTTGATAGATATATGTTTGTAATAGCAAGCTCTAGCAAAGAGGATAAGGAACTTTTCATGATTACTACAGATGAGATGTACGATGTGCTTAAAGGAAATATTGTATCAAAAGAAGGGGCTTTTAAGGACAAGTTTAAAACCCCAATGCTCACTGTTGCATACCCCATTATTATTAACAATCAAGTAGCGGGAGCCGTGATTATGAACTCTCCCGTTTATGAAATAAAAAATACCTTAAATAATATATATAGATTTATTTGGGTTTCTGCGGTTCTTGCAATAGTAGCATCCACGGTTATAATATATTTTCTTTCCCAAAGGATAATTATAAAGCCTTTATATGAGATAAACGAGACTGCAAGATTAATATCAAGCGGGGAGTTTGAAAGAAGGGTATCCATTGCATCTAAAGATGAAATAGGAGATCTTGCAAATTCATTTAATACCATGGCTGATTCTCTTCAGAAGCTTGAAGATTTGAGAAGAGAATTTATTGCTAATGTATCCCATGAACTTAGATCACCAATTACATCTATAAAAGGGTATATACAAGGTATAATTGATGGAACAATACCCGAGGAGAAACATGAATATTGCCTAAATATTGCCCTTGATGAATCAAGAAGGCTAACAAGGCTTATAAACGATCTGCTTGATTTGTCTAAACTAGAATCAGGGGAATTCTCCTTAAGCATGGGGCAATTTGATATAAATGAGCTTATTAGGATAAGCATAATAAGATTTGAAAATGAGATTGAGAAAAAGAAGATAAATGTTGACGTAATGCTAGCAGGGGATAGCCTATATGTTTTAGGAGATAGGGATAGAATAGGACAAGTACTATCTAATTTAATAGATAATGCAATTAAATTCACTGGAGAAAATGGCAAAATAGGGCTTAAAACTACCATTGACGATAAAAATGTAATCGTTGGCATAAGCGATACGGGAATAGGAATAAAAGAAGAAGAGCTAAAGCTTATATGGGATAGATTCCATATGGTGGATAAGTCAAGAACTGCAAAGAAGGGAACAGGCCTTGGCCTTTCAATTGCAAGGCAGATTATAAACCAGCATGGAGAGAAAATATGGGTTGAATCAAAGGAGGGAGAGGGAACAACTTTTTATTTCACTATAAAGCTTGGTGAAAATATATAGTTTTTTTACAGTTTGTTCATATTAAATTCAAAAAACTAAAATATAATAAAATCATAAAGTACAGGAATACAAAAATATAATATGGTTAGACATCATTAAATAACTAGATTTAAACATATCATACAAGGAGAGGTTAGTATGGATTATGATGATTCAAATGATACTAATAAAAGTATAAAAAATGATGAGACTTTAGAAAATTTTAGTGAGGATAAGAATATAGATTATGATCAAGAAGCTGACAAGCTAGGTAGTGAAGGTAGCGTAGATGGCGAAAATGCTGAAAACAATGACTCAGGCAAAGATGATTCAGAATATGCATATAAAGACCATGAAGAAATAAATCAAGATGAAGCAAATCAGGAAGAAGATCAGGGAGAAGCAAATCAAGATGAATCTTATAAAGATAAAGATCAGGAAGAAGCAAGTGAAGATGAATCTTATAAGGATGAGGAAAACGACCCAAATAAAGGTACAGGCTATATAAAGATACACAATGTACCAGTTAAAAAGAAAAGATTCAAAAAGATGGCGCCTTTTATAGCTGCAATGCTTATATCAGCACTTTTAGGAGGCGTTGCAGGAGGGGCAATTGTAAGCAGTCAAATAAATAAAACCGCTTATTCAAGCCCAATTACATCATCCACAAATCAGTCAAAAACTGTAAGCTATTCTTCGTCAAGCCTAATTTCAAAGATTGCAGAAGAAGCAGGACCTGCAATAGTTGGAGTTGATACAAAAGCCATAACTCAAGATATATTTGGAGATAGGGAAGTTGAAGGCTCGGGGTCAGGCATAATATTTGACAGCAAGGGATATATAGTAACTAATGAACATGTAATAGGAAACAGCAAAGATATATTTGTAACACTTCCAGGACGTAAACCTGTAAAGGCTCAAGTAGTAGGAGCAGACAAAAGAACTGATATTGCAGTTATTAAGATAAATGAGAGTAACCTGCCTGTTGCAGTATTTGGAGACTCATCTAAGGTTAAGGTTGGAGACCTAGCAATAGCTATAGGAAACCCTATGGGAGAAGAATACGCAGGTTCCGTTACATCAGGTATAATAAGTGCTTTAAATAGGAATATGGTTGTAGACGGAAAAAGGTATAAGTTAATACAGACGGATGCAGCAATAAATCCTGGAAACAGTGGTGGAGCTCTACTTAATGAGCGTGGAGAGGTAGTAGGTATAAACACCATAAAGATATCAAGTAGTAAGGTAGAAGGAATGGGTTTTGCAATACCAATAAATGAGGTAAAGCCAATTGTTGAGCAACTCATGAAGAATGGATATGTAAGCAGGCCTTACCTTGGAATCTACTTCTTTGATGTTACAGACAGCATGATAAAAGATTATAAACTAGTGCCTGGAGTAGTAATAGATAAGGTTGACAGCGGCAGCGCTGCAGAATCTGCAGGGCTTAAACCAAGGGATATTATAACAGAGGTAGATGGAAACAAGATTAAAAGCTCTGATGAACTATATGATTGTATTCAAAGTCATAAAGTGGGAGATTCAATTAAAGTAAAGGTTTGGAGAGATGGATCCACACTTACCATCCCAGTAACCCTTGGAGATTCAAAAGGATTATAAGATACTGCTGGTTTTAAAACCGGATATGTTGATTTGATTGACTTCCGC
>DIRE01000077.1:18194-31316 GCA_002426575.1 Clostridiaceae bacterium UBA5444
AATCAAATCAACATATCCTGACGTTAGTACTGTCTTAAGTCGCTGCGTAAGTCAAATCAACGTATCCTTAAATAACGTTATTTAAAGCATACCCTTAAATAAAAAACATGTCGAAGGTAGTTTTTCTTCGGCATGTTTTTTTGTTTTGTTTTATAATTCCACTTTTGCAAGGGGTTCTTTGCAAATTAAAGTAGGGTATTGCTAATTAAAGTGTGTACCATAATATTCCAAATACATTATAATAGATATATATTATTTAATGGGGGTTTATATTATGAAGAAGACTAAAAGGTTTTTTCTAAGTATTATTGATTGGGTTATTGCTGTATATATATTTGTTATAATACTTTATGGCGTAGCTTTGCTTGAAGGCAGGACAAGTATATACAATATTCCAAGTATAGGAAAGACAGGTTTTATACATACAAAAGATGGACATGCACTTATTATTAAAAAGACCGATTACAAGTTAAACGACGGGGACACGATTACATATTTAACTGGTGAGGGAAATTTCTCAGCAGAGATGTATACAGAAGGGTTTAAAAATGCAGATAAGATAGTGGGCAAGGTAGTACTTAGCGTACCTTATTTAGGGTATTTAGGAGGCTTTTTAGGTACTAAGTTAGGGCGCTTTATATTGATAATAATACCTACAGTGGGTATACTATTATATTCCATGGTGTTTTTAATTGATGAGTATCAGAGTTATCAGAGGCGCAGGAGGAGATATCTTAGAAGGCGGAAAAAAAGAAGAGAGAGGTATGTTAAAGAGGGATTTACATTTTATGAATATTAGATGTATTTTGTATAAAAATAAAGTATATGATAATAATTCAAAATAAAATACAGTTTAAACATTGTTCCAGCTATGAAAAATATATCCCCCTTTATTAGATAGATTAAAAATAGTATTATATATAGAGACAGATTTGAGCATTTTTCAGAGGTGATAAGATGTATATTATAGCTGGACTTGGAAATCCAGGAAAAGAGTTTGAAAAAACAAGGCATAATATGGGCTTTAACGTGGTAGATTATATGGCATATAGGTATAATATTGATATAAATAAATCAAAGTTTAAAGGCCAAATAGGGGAAGGATATATAGAGGGGGAAAAAGTTATACTACTAAAGCCTCAAACATTTATGAATTTAAGTGGTGAGAGTATTTTAGAAGCAGTACAGTTTTATAAGGTTGATATGGATAAGCTAATTGTTGTATATGATGATGTAAGCTTTCCGCTAGGCAGGTTAAGAGTTAGGCCTTCAGGAAGTGATGGAGGACATAATGGAATGAAGTCTATTATATATCTTTTAGGGAGGGACGATTTCCCAAGGGTTAGGGTGGGAATAGGAGCCCCTGAGTTTGATATGGTTGACTATGTAATAGGAAAGTTTAAAGACGATGAGAAAGGTATTGTAGATGATATGGCAAAAGTGGCTTCAGATGCTGTTGTAGCAATTATGACTCGGGATGTAACTTCTGCTATGAATGAGTATAACGGGTATAAGTATGATTTAGAAGAAAGTAAGGAGTAAGAGGTAAAAGGTAAGAAGTACTGAGTAAAAAGTAAGCCTGAGAGCATATTATATGTTCTCAGGCTAATGTGCTATTGTCTAAAGGTGGTGTAAAAATGAATGGAATTGTAAAACCTCTATATGAATTAGATGAATTTAAGCGTTTGATTAGTAATATTGATAGAGGGGTTAGTCCTGTGACTATTCACGGGCTCTCTGAATCTCAAAAAAGCCATATGGTGTATTCAATATTTGACCATATAAAAAGGCCTGTTATATTTGTAACATATAATGATATAGAGGCAAAAAATATATATGATGATCTTTCCTTTTTTATGGATAATGTATACTATCTCCCTTCAAGAGAGATACTCTTTTACGATACATTAGCAACAAGTTTTGATATTGCAGCTGAAAGGCTTAAAGTTTTAAAAAGCGTAATCGAGCTTCAAGATTTAATACTTATAACCTCAATTGATAACCTTACACAAAAATATATAAAGCCAAGTATATACAACAAATACAGCAAAGTTTTAGAGGTTGGACAGGTTATAGATATTGGGGAATTATTAAATTTATTTATTGTATCAGGCTATGAAAGAGTTGATACGGTAGAAGGGAAAGGCCAATTTAGCATAAGAGGAGGCATTATTGATTTTTATCCTCTTGTTTCTAAAGAACCATATAGGATTGAATTATTTGATGATGAGATTGATTCTATTAGAGAGTTTGATATATATTCCCAAAGATCCACCTATAAAGTAGATAAGGCCACAATATTTCCTGTTAGAGAGATAATAATTGAGAGAGACTCTGTGGACAGGGCTGTAGATAAAATAAAAAGAGAGCTTGATTTAAGTTTAAAATCTAAAAAAGTAAAAAGCGACAAAGAAAGATTAGTCCATCTTAATGAAAAATTTTCAGGGTATATAACGAAACTAAAGGAGACCATATATTTTGAAGGAACAGATGGGCTGCTTCCATATTTTTATGATGAGTATTTTACATTAATAGATTATTTTAAAACAAGGCCATACGTTATGCTTGATGAGCCATCAAGGATATATCAAAAGGCAGACTCTATTTTTTATGAATTTCAGCAATCCTATGAAAGCATGCTTCAAAAAGGAGAGGTGCTTCCATCCCAAGGCGAGCTTTTATATTCAAAGTCTGAGGTTTTTTCTTCTTTGCTTGATAATAAGGTTATAACCTATAATACGCTTCCAAGGCCTGTTCAAGGTATAAAGCCTTTAGCCATAGCAACTTTCTCTGCCATTACTGCCCATTCTTTCCATGGGCAGATGGAGCTTTTGACTGAGGATTTGATGTTTTGGAAATCTAAAAGTTATAGAATAGTTATACTATCTGGAACCGAGGCAAAGGGCAAGCGGCTTGTGGAATCATTAAGGGATCAAGACATAGAGGCCTTATATTTAGATTCAATACCAGAGGATATACCAAAAGGGCAGATAGCAGTAACCATGGGCTCTCTTAATAAGGGGTTTGAGTATCCAGAAATAGGCTTTGTGGTTGTATCTGATAAAGAGATATTTGGAGAGTCAAAAAGAAAAAGAAGGCCGGCCCCTAAAAAAGGATTATCAAAGATAAAGAACTTTACAGATCTTAAAGTAGGGGATTATGTTGTTCATGTAAACCATGGTATAGGAATATATAAGGGAATAGAGCAGCTAGTTGTTGATGGTATAAAGAAAGATTATCTTGATATAAGATATGCATCAGGGGATAAACTTTTTGTACCTGTTGACCAGCTCGATATGATACAGAAATATATAGGCGGAGAGGGCAAGGCTCCGAAGGTTTACAAGCTTGGCGGTACTGAATGGATAAAGGCCAAGAAAAAGGTAAAAGAGTCCGTTAGAGAGATGGCAGATGACCTTGTAAAGCTTTATGCTGAAAGGCAGCAGGTTAAGGGGCATCAGTATCCTCCAGATACTCCTTGGCAGAAGCAGTTTGAGGATGAATTCCTTTATGAAGAGACACCAGATCAGCTTACTGCAGCTGAGGAGATAAAAGAAGATATGGAAAGTCCAAAGCCTATGGATAGGCTGCTTTGCGGAGATGTTGGATATGGAAAGACTGAGGTCGCAGTAAGGGCTGCATTTAAGGCTGCAATGGATGGAAAACAAGTAGCCTTTTTGGTTCCAACAACAATACTTGCAGATCAGCATTACAATAACTTCAAAAAAAGGTTTGCAGACTTTCCTATAAATATAGATATGATAAGTAGATTTCGCTCCCAAGCAGAGCAGAAACAAACAATAAAAGCTTTAAAAAGTGGCACTGTTGATATACTTGTTGGGACTCATAGGCTGCTTCAGAAGGATATAGTTTTTAAAAACCTAGGACTTTTGATAATAGATGAGGAGCAAAGATTTGGAGTTGCTCATAAGGAAGCAATTAAATCTTTGAAGAGAAATGTTGACGTTTTAACTCTTTCTGCAACCCCTATACCAAGGACGCTCCATATGTCTTTACTAGGTGTTAGAGATATGAGCGTTATAGAGACTCCTCCAGAGGAGAGGTACCCTGTACAGACCTATGTTGTTGAATTTAACGAAGAGCTCATAAGGGATGCAATCTCAAGGGAGATTGGAAGAGGGGGACAGATATATTTTGTATATAACAGGGTTGAGACTATTGAAGAGATGAGGCTTAGGTTAAATGCATTAGTGCCTGAGGCAAGAATAGCAATAGGCCATGGGCAGATGAGCGAAAGACAGCTTGAAAATGTAATGATAGATTTTCTACAAAGAGAGTATGATATTTTGCTAAGTACCACCATAATAGAAAATGGAATTGATATACCAAATGTAAATACACTTATTGTTTATGATGCAGACAAGATGGGGTTATCCCAGCTATACCAGCTAAGGGGAAGGGTTGGAAGGTCAAATAGGCTTGCCTATGCTTATTTTACCTACAAAAAAGATAAGGTTCTTACAGAGATAGCTGAAAAAAGGCTTAAAGCAATAAAAGAATTTACAGAGTTTGGCTCAGGGTTTAAAATAGCCATGAGAGATCTAGAGATTAGAGGTGCAGGCAATATTTTAGGGCCTCAGCAGCATGGGCATATGGATGCTGTAGGATATGATATGTATTGCAGGCTGCTTGAGGAGGCAGTGCTTGAAGTAAAGGGAGAAGAAAGAGAGGAGCCTGTTGAAACAACAATAGATCTTACAATGAATGCCTATATAGATAGTGACTTTATAAAGGATTCAGGCACAAAGATTGAGATGTATAAAAAGATAGCTGCAGTATCAGATCTGCAGGATATGTATGATCTGCAAGAAGAGATAGAGGATAGGTTTGGAGATATTCCACCTGCCATGGACAATTTGCTTAAGATTGCATATATAAAGGCTTTAGCATCTAAAATTAATGTGGCATCCATAAACCAAAAGGGCAATAAGATTGAAGTTACATTTGCAGATAATAGGGCAAATAAAAAGGGCAGCAGCGGCAGTGCATTTATAAGCCAAGATGGGGTTTTAGAATTTATGAAACAGTATGGTAAGGTTGTTAATTTTAATATGCAAAAACCTCAAGCTTTTATAATTAATGTGCCAGGTTATAAAGAGGATCAGATATTAAGACTATTGAAGGATATGTTTGTATTTATTAATAGTTTGCAGTAGCGTATAATTTTGTATTATAATATAATGAGTTTTAAATTAATAACAAAGGGAGAGGATTTAATTTGTCTAAGATCGGGAATAAGCTAACTGTAGTGATTTCAACAGTTGTAGCAGCAGGAATGATTGTATCAGGCTGCAGCCTTGTTGAGAAAACTCCAGAAGCTATTGCTAAACAAAAGGTTGCCAAGGTAGGATCAGAGTATATAACTCGCGGAGAATTTGATAAAGATTTTGAGCCAATTAAAGAGCAGATCATAGCAAGAAGCGGAAAACCAGATTATTTTGATAGTGAAGAAGGAAAACAAGTATTAACTGAGACAAAGGGCAAGTTCCTTGATAATATGATCAATCAAAAGATAGTAAACAAAAAAGCAGAGGAATTAAGCCTTATAAAAGATCAAAATGAAATAAGTACTGAGGTTGATAAACAAGTAGAAGAAATGAAAAAGAACTTTAAGGACGAAAAAGAGTTTGAGGATGTACTGAAACAGCAGCATCTGACAATTGATATTATGAAAAAGTTTCTAAAAGATGATATTGTATATAAAAAAGTATATGATGAGACTACTAAGGATGTAACTGTATCCGATGACGAAGTATCTAAATACTACGAACAAAATAAATCCATGTTTACTGAAAAGCCAAACAGCATGAACGTTTCTCACATAGTTGTAGATACTGAAGAAAAAGCTAAAGATATAAAAGCAAAGATAGATAAGGGAGAAGATTTTGCAAAGCTTGCAAAAGAGTTTTCAACAGAGCCTGCAGCTAAAACCTCAGGTGGGGATCTTGGAGAAATAGAGTATAATGATCAAAGGTATGATCCAACGTTTGTGGCAGCTGCAATGACACTTAAAGAAGGGCAAGTAAGCGACCCTGTTAAGACTCAGTGGGGATACCATATAATCAAAGTTACAAAGTTAAACGAATACCCAGTATTACCTTTTGATAAGGTCAAGGACAAAATAAAGGATAACTTGCTAAAGGATGCTAAGGGAAAGAAATTTAATGATTCACTAACTGCATGGAATACCGAATTAAAAGTAAAGAAATATGATAAAAATTTAAATAATTAATATATAAAAATAGGAGTGGGATAAATGCCACTCCTATTTTTATATATTTTTTTAAAATTTATAGAAAACAAAGTATATTTTTCATAAAGATGAGAAAATTATATGTAAGAAGTTAAAAATATAATAATTTTTGTATAAGTAGCAGAAAATGAATAAAATGTATTTTTCAGTAGAATACTAATAAACATAAGAACAATACAGCATATAAGGAGGGACATGAATGAAAGCTACTGGAATAGTTAGAAGAATAGACGATCTTGGTAGAGTTGTCATTCCAAAGGAGATAAGGCGTACACTGAGGATAAGGGAAGGTGATCCACTAGAAATTTTTACGGATAGAGAAGGGGGTGTAATACTTAAGAAATATTCACCAATTGGTGAGTTAAGCGACTTTGCTAAGGAATATGCAGAATCCCTGCAGCAATCTGTAAATCACATAGTTTTAATAACTGATAAGGACAGTGTAATTGCTGCAGCAGGAGCACCTAAGAAAGAATTTATGGATAAAAGAATAAGCGAAGATATAGAGAAGATCATGGAGGCTAGAAAGACAGTAATTAGTAATGGAAAGGAAGGAGACGACAGCTTTGCAGTAGAATCAGACGAAGAGGATGGTTCAAAGTATACGGCTCAAGTTGCAGCCTCCATAGTAGCAGAAGGTGACTCTATAGGCACAGTTATATTCCTTTCTAAAGAAGAAGGCGTAACCATGGGAACACTAGAAAGCAAACTAGCTGAAACTGCGGCAGGCTTTTTAGGAAAGCAAATGGAGCAATAGTTCATTTAAAATTAAATATTTGTTTTAAGGCTTTAGGCAGCTTAATCTAAAATAGTAATAAGCAACACTACTTCCTTGGGTTAAGCTGTTTATAAATTTTAGAAGCGCCTTCAATCCACTTATTTTTTGTATAAAACCTAATTTAGATGAATAACATTATTTGAGAAGGGTTTTAGTTAAGGGTTTGGAGGGTTTATATGAAAAGTAAGCAGGGGTTTATAAAAGGGGCATTAATACTTGGCATTTCAGGGGTTATAGCTAGGTTTTTAGGACTCTTCTTCAGATGGCCTGTTACAATGTTAATAGGAGATGAAGGTATTGGGCTTTACCAATTGTCGTACCCACTATATATGTTTATAATAAGCATCATGTCAGGGTTTCCTATAGCCATATCAAGTATGGTGTCTGAGAGGGCAGCATTAGGTAAAAAAGAGCAAGCATATGAGGTATTTAAAATATCTCTTGTAATACTTCTTATAATTGGGACTGTATCATCTTTTGGATTATACATATTTACACCTTATATAATAAAAGCATTAAAGTGGAGAAGCGATGTATATTATTCAATAGTTGCTATTGCTTTTGCTCCAATTTTTATTTCTATAATGGATGCATACAGGGGATACTTTCAAGGACTTCAAATGATGGTCATGCCTGCAGCATCTCAAATAGTGGAGCAGCTAGGCAGGGTTATTGTAGGGGTGGCTGCTGCCTACTTGCTTTTACCTTATGGCATAAGCTATAGTGCGGCAGGGGCTTCTTTTGGTGCATGTGCAGGGGCAATATTTGGAGTAATTCTACTTACCATGGGGTATATAAAAAATAAACAGTATATTGTACCAAGGCCCAAAAGTAAAGGCAGCAAAGGTAGCAGCACCATCAACGAAAGAAAGAGGGATATAATAAAAAGCCTATTATCTTCAGCCATACCAATATCAATAGGTATGACCGTTGGAACTATAATGTCTCTCATAGATTCACTAATAGTGCCTGCCCAGCTTTTAAATGCTGGATTTAATCAGAAGGTTGCAACCGAACTTTATGGACAACTAACAGGTAAGGCTCATGTACTTATAAATGTTCCTTTAGCACTGTCTACAGCCCTCAGTACATCAATTGTTCCAGCCATGTCAGAGGTTAAAGCATTAAGAAGCATTGATAAGATAGGAAATAGATCCCAAACCTCTATGAAGCTTGCCATGGTATTAGGACTGCCCTCCTCAGTAGGACTTTTCATATTGGCAGATCCAATACTATGCCTTATATTCCCAGGGAGAAGCGAGGGCTCTGATATACTTAGAATTTTGTCTTTGAGTATTATATTTATTGTGCTTACACAAATATTTACTGCAATACTTCAAGGCGTTGGGGAGTATATTGCCCCAGTTAAGAACCTAGCAATTGGAGCCCTATTTAAGCTTGTATTAAGCTACATATTGACGGGAATACCCATGTTTAATATAAAGGGGGCTGCAGTATCTTCTATAATAGGCTATGGCATAGCCGCTATATTAAACTTTAATGTAATAAAAAGAAAAATATACTTCCCATTTGATATAGATAAAATGCTCCTTAGACCATTATTTGCTACATTAGCAATGGGAATTTGCGTATATTTTATGTATAATAAATTTATGAATATAACAAAAAGCAATGGTATATCCACAATAGTCTCTGTTGTATCAGGAATTGCTTTATATTTAATTTTATTAATTGGAATGCGCATAATATCAAAAGAAGAGGCATCAGGATATATATTGCACAGGAGAAAAAGATAAGTGAGGAGAGGAACTTATGGGGAAAATTAGCATAGTTGGCCTAGGGCCTGGGGCTGTAGGAGATTTAACTTTAAAGACAGTTGAAATTATGGAGAATGCAGATACTTTATTTTTAAGGACCAAAATTCATCCAACAGTTGATTATATTGATAAAAGGGGAATTAAGTACAAAAGCTTTGATGAGTATTATGACAAGCTTCCATCATTTGAAGAGGTATACAACAAAATAGCTGAAGAAGTAATAGATACTTCACTAAATAAAGATATAGTATACGCAGTACCAGGAAACCCACTTGTTGCAGAGGATTCTGTTCAGCTTATTTTGGATATAGCTAAGAAGAGGAATATAGAAACTGAAGTTTTTCCATCTGTAAGCTTTATAGACTCTTGCCTAAAGGTGCTTTCAATAGATCCTATAGGAGGGCTTAAAATACTTGATGGACTTCAAATTGGCAAACAAGGTATTGATACTTCATGCCACAACATTATAACTCAGGTGTATAACAAAAAGGCTGCATCAGATATTAAGCTGTACCTTATGGATTATTATTATGATGAAACTTTAGTTACTCTTATTAGAGGGGCGGGTATAGATGGACTTGAAAAAGTTGAAACAATGCAGCTTTATGAAATAGATAGGGTTGGTTGGATAGATCACCTTACAAGTTTATATGTTCCACCTATAGACGCAAATAAGAAAAAAAGGTATGATTTCCGCGATCTGGTTAATATA
This sequence comes from Clostridiaceae bacterium UBA5444, assembly GCA_002426575.1. Lineage (GTDB taxonomy): Bacteria > Bacillota > Clostridia > Clostridiales > Oxobacteraceae > UBA5444. Next base: position 27,737 of record DIRE01000077.1, read on the forward strand.
ATGGCTGTTTTAAGAGGAGAAGGAGGCTGCCCATGGGATAGGGAGCAGACCCATGGATCTCTTAAAGAATGTATGATAGAAGAGTGCTATGAGGTATTAGAAGCCATAGATGTTGGGGACACTGATATGCTTGTAGAAGAGCTTGGAGATGTACTTTTGCAAGTTGTATTTCATTCAGCCATAGCAGAGGAAAAAGGCGACTTTGATATTTTAGATGTTACAAATAGAATAACTCAAAAGATGATTGAAAGGCATCCGCATATTTTTAATAAAGATGAGGATGTATGCTTAACCTCTGAGGAGGTGCTTGACAGATGGGACATAATAAAGAAAAAGGAACAAAACTTAAAAACTACAACTGATAGGCTAAAGCATATACCTAAAAATATGCCAGCTCTTATGAGAAGTTATAAGGTACAGCATAAAGCATCACAGGTAGGATTTGACTGGGACAGCGTTTCAGGGGTAATTGATAAAGTATATGAGGAAATTCAAGAGGTAGAAGGAGTAATTGATGTATATAACTCTGAAAATTATGGTAAAATAATAGAAGAGCTTGGAGATCTTCTTTTTGCTGTAGTAAATGTTTGTCGCTTTTTAAAGATACAACCTGAGTTTGCCTTAAATTCTGCAACTCAAAAGTTTATAAATAGGTTTGAGTACATGGAAAATAAGGTTATTGAATCAGGGAAGAAAATGGAAGATATGACCATAGAACAGCTTGAAGGGTTGTGGGAAAAGGCCAAAATGAATAATTTTTAAAAAAAGATAAAAAATATAGAGTAAAAAGAAGGATTTTTTAGGTTCATGAAGAATATGCTCTTATGACCCAGTTAAATACTAGTGTTATTTTTTTAAGGAGGGAAACAATAGTGAATAAAGCAGAATTAATTACAAGCATGGCCGAAAAGAGTGGCTTAACAAAAAAGGATATTGAGAAGGCTCTTAAATCATTTATTGATAGCGTAGAGGAAACCTTAGAGCAAGGTGATAAGGTTCAGCTTGTTGGATTTGGTACATTTGAAGTAAGGGAAAGAGGAGAAAGAAAAGGAAGAAACCCAAGAACCATGGAAGAGATTGCTATTCCAGCTTCAAAGGTTCCAGTATTTAAACCAGGAAAAGAATTTAAAGAAAAAGTAAACAAATAATTTCTAAAAAAATCAGGCCGAGAACCTGATTTTTTTCTTATGGGGGAGTAGATATGAGATTAGATAAATATTTAAAGTTATCGCGTATAATTAAAAGAAGAACAGTGGCAAAGGAGGCCTGCGACACTGGAAGGATTTCAGTAAATGGAAAGACAGCAAAGGCAGGTTATGAGGTTAAGGCAGGGGATATTTTGGAGATAAGGTTTGGAAACAGATTATTAAAAGCTGAGATATTAAATTTGTCTGAGAATGTGAGAAAAGAAGAAGCCTCATCAATGTATAAGGTACTTGAAGGGGAAGATAATCTATAATTTTAAAATGAGCGTATGATATTTTTTAAGTATCATACGCTTTTTTCTGCTAGGTTCTAAATATTAAGGGGCGGTCATATAATCTTTATAGAATATTTAATGGGGGCTATGGCCTTGAATGATAGAAGGACTATGATGAATGAACCTAATTATGCACAGAAGGCATCAAGGGAAAAGCAAAATCTATATATAGAAAACAGACAGAAGGCAGTACTCACAGGTGTTATTAATGTTGACAGTTTTAATGAGGAAGAGATGATAATTGAAACTGATCTTGGCATGCTTACCATAAAAGGGGCAAATATGCATATAAACAAGTTAAGCCTTGAAACCGGTGATCTTGTTATAGATGGAGATATAAATATATGTGAGTATAGCGAGAAGAAGGATATAAAGGCAAAAGGGAAGGGAATATTAAGCAATCTATTTAAGTAGCGGGGGTACTATATATGATTTCACCTGTTGATGCTCAGTTTTTATCATTATTAATTTCATTATTTGCAGGAATCATGATAGGACTTTTATTTGATTTATATAGAACCCTTAACTTCTATTGTAAGCCAAATAAAAAGTTTGTAAATTTTATGGACTTGCTATTTTGGATTATAACCTTGGGGGTTGTTTTTGCACTTCTTTTAAATGCTGACTTTGCAGAGATAAGGTTTTATACATTTTTGGGGATGGCAATAGGTGTGGCAATATATCTTGGGTTATTTAGTTTTTATGTGCTTAAAATATATAGGATGATTTTTTATATAATAGCTAAGGCATTTAGAATTATATTTATTTTTATTACGCTTCCATTTAAATTAATAAGGGGTCTTATATGGAGCCTAAATGGCAGCATTAAAAAGTTATTTAATGAAACTCACAGGGGCTTAAAAAAGTTTTATTTAAAATTAATAAGAAAAAAGAAATAGTATACGTATATTTTATAAAATATATTATTTAAAGAAGGAGTTTTAAATAATTGATAGAATAGTTATAATATAGCCTAATATTAATATATAATGGGACAATATATTCAAAGGATGAATATTATGAAGAAGAAAAAAAGATTTAGATATATACTTTTAGTATTGGGGATATTTTATGTAGCATATACTTTTGTAAATCAGCAGGTCATTATAAATAGAAAAAAGGCTGAAATAGAGGAGTATACGGCAGAGTACAAGAAAATAGAAGAAGACAATTTGCTTATTAAAGATCAGATTCAATTTGCAGAAACAGATGAGTTTAAGGCTAAAGCTGCAAGAGAGAGGATTGGCCTTATTCTGCCTGGTGAAACCGTGTATATATTTAATGAAAAATAATTAGCAATTACTGTATGAATTAGGTATTGACTAATTAATATTTTTCATATATTATATAATATCGTGGGGAATTTTAGGTAAACTATTATTTCCTATCATATTAAATTAAAGTATTTAAGGAGGAATTCTTTCTGTATGGCCTTAAAGGTAGGTAGTATTGTCGAAGGAACAGTAGTAAATATAACAAACTTTGGTGCATTTGTTGAACTTGAAGGTAATAAAACTGGACTGGTTCATATCTCGGAGGTATCCAATACATTTGTAAAGGATATACATGACTTTTTAAAGGAAAAGGATAAGGTTAAGGTTAAGATTATTTCAATTGAAGAAGATGGCAAGATAAGTCTTTCCATGAAGCAAGCCCAGGAAGGGGTAAGAAAAAGGTCTTCAAGACCAATTGAAATAGACTGGGATCAAGATAGAAACAAAAATCTTCAGATGTCTTTTGAGGATAGACTATCAAAGTTTATGAAAGACAGCGAGGAGAAATTTGTTGATATTAAGAAAAATCAAGAATCTAAAAGAGGTGGAGGCTATAGTAGACGTGGCTCAGCCTATTAATATATAGTATTTAATGGCAGCATTGAACAGTTAAGTAAGCATTTCGCGCATCCCATCATGGGAAAGTACGAAATGCTTTCCTATTGTTTAGATAAGTTTATGAGTGGTCTAAAGAATTATACAAAAATTACAAGTACATAAAACATAAAAATATATAATAAATCTATTGACGCAATGGCTTATGTATAATATAATAGAATTTGTCGCAAAGATGATGTAAGCCGGAGTGGCGGAACAGGCAGACGCA
>DIRE01000062.1:0-7069 GCA_002426575.1 Clostridiaceae bacterium UBA5444
GATGAAGATCCAACACTTGACTTTGAATGGGCTAATGAGGATAGGGAAGCTAATATTAGCATAATGGGAACAATACAGATTGAGGTTCTTACAAGTATTTTTAAAAGCAGGTTTAATTTAGATGTATACTTTGGAGAAGCTGCCGTTATATATAAGGAGGCACCTATTAAAGCGGGAGAGGGATTTGTATCTTATACAATGCCAAAGCCATGCTGGGCAGTGCTTAGGTTTATTATAGAGCCTGGTAAGGCGGGAAGCGGAGTTACATATGAATCTAAGGCAAAAGCTGATGACATACTGCCAAGGTACCAAAAACAGGTTGAAAAGGCAATACCAAATGCTTTAAAGCAGGGGCTATATGGATGGGAAGTTACAGATATAAAAATAACGCTAATTGGTGGAGAATACCATGTAATGCACACTCATGCACCTGACTTTACTGTTGCAACCCCAATGGGGATTATGGACGGACTCTCAAATGTTGGAACAAAGCTTCTAGAGCCAATACTTAGCTTTAGGATCACCGCTCCAGATGATATGGCTGGAAGGATATTAAGCGACATTACACAGATGAGGGGAAGTTACGAAAACCCAATTATTCAAAATGGCAATATTAATGTTGAAGGAACCATACCTGCTGCAACCTCTTTAGATTATAGTGTTAGACTAGCATCCATGTCTGGAGGCAGAGGAGTTTTAACAACAAGCTTTTTAGGATACAAAGAATGTGCTTTAGAATTAGGCAAAGAGCACAAAAGAATAGGAGTCAATCCTTTGGATAAAGCCAAATATATATTATATGCAAGAAATGCACTTGCGTCAGAATAATAGAAATATATAATAAAATAAAGGTGGGATAATATGGCGTGTGTAAAGGTAGAAGACTTTATAATGGATTTAGAATTAGAGCCTATCTATTTAGGAGAAAACGATAAAATAGATATTGAAACAAGTGATCTTAATAGACCAGGGCTTCAATTTGCCAACTTCTTTGATTTTTTTGCCAAGGAGACTTCATCAAGGCTACAGATTATTGGCCAAACTGAGATGACCTACCTAAAAACCCTAGATACTAACGTCTGTCAGGAAAGGCTAGATAAATTTTTTGATTTTAATATAACCTGTGTAATAATATGCAGAAACATGGATGCTGTTCCTGAAATGATTGAAGCAGCAAAGAAGCATAATTGTCCTATTTTTAAATCTAACATGGTTACCACAAGTTTTATGTCTAAAGCCATAGAATATTTAAATTCTTTACTTGCACCTAGCAAGACGGAACATGGTGAGCTGGTTGATGTATATGGCGTTGGAATAATGATAATGGGGGAATCTGGTATTGGTAAGAGCGAAACAGCCCTTGAGCTAATAGAAAGAGGGCACAGGCTTGTAACTGATGATGTGGTTGAGATAAAAAAGGTTGCCGAAAACCGTTTAATAGGTGAGGCACCAGAATCAACTAGACACTTTATGGAGATAAGAGGAATAGGCATAATTGATATAAGGGCAATGTATGGAATAGGTGCAGTTATTAAAAACAAGACTATAGATATGGTAATAAGCCTTGAGCATTGGAGAAAGAACTTTATGTATGATAGAATTGGAACAAATGACGATTATATAAATATACTTGGTGTAGAAGTACCAAGGCTTGTAATACCTGTAAGGCCAGGCAGGAACTTGGCAATTATAACTGAGGTTGCTGCAAGAAATTTTAGGCTTAAAAATATGGGATATAATGCTCCTTTAGAGCTTGCTAAGAGAATAAATGGCGAAATACATGATTAATGAAAGGTTTGTATAAGGTGATGAAATGGCTGCTACAATAAATGATGTTGCAAAAATGGCTGGGGTATCAATAACTACTGTTTCAAGGGTTTTAAATAATAACTACCCGGTAAAAGAACAAACAAGACAAAAGATCAATGATGCTATAGGCAAGTTAAACTATAAGCCAAATATTGCTGCAAGAAGTCTTATAACCAAAAAAACATTTATGCTGGGCGTTTTGGTTCCAGGCATAACCAATCTGTTTTTCCCAACTATAGTTGAAACCATTGAACAGACTGTAAAGAAATATGGATACAGTATTTCCCTATGCAACACTGGAGGAGATTTCGAAAGTGAAAAGGTTTTTATAGATGAAATGATCTCTAGACAATTTGATGGCATAATAGCAATTGACCCTACAATAGAAAATTTAAATAGTGGATGTTTTGATGATTACTCAAAGGCAACGCCATTAATTGTTGTAAATGGTTTTCCTCAAGGGAATAATTGTAACTTTATATGCTATGATGAAACATCAGGCACAAAAGAGGCTTTTAAATATTTAATTGGGCTAGGACACGAGAAAATAGCATTTTTAAGAGGCCATAGAAGTTTTTCCTATGACTTAAAAGAAAAGATATACAAAGATATAATTAAAAAAGAAGGACTAACCTATGAGAAGGTTATAGATGCAGGGATGGGAAACAGCATTGAAGTAGTGGAGAGGGTAAATGTTCTGCTTATGGATCTCTTTAGATATGGTGATATTCCAACAGCCATATTTGCATGTAATGATCTTATGGCCCTAGGGGCAATAAATGCTTGCAGCAATATGGGATTAAAGATTCCAAAAGATATGTCGATAATAGGATTTGACAACACTTTACTTTCACAGATTACAAGCCCAAGTATTACCTCTGTTGATCAGAACATGGAGGAGGTTGGGAGAATGTCTGCGGAAAGGATTGTGGACATGATCGATAAAGGAATAAGAGAATATAAAGTATCAACACTTGCTACTAAACTTATAATAAGGGAGAGCACTAGAGAATGTAATAGGTCTCTTTAGGAGGTGTTTCTATGAAGGTATACCAGGTTATTTGGACATGCCGTAAAATGGGGGTATTCCCGGACATAGGTGTATCTTTAAATACCATAGCCGTATCTGATGGAGTTTTAGATAATGATATAAAGGAACTGCAGAATAGGTTCAAGATAGGTGTACAATATATTGATGCTGTAAGCATAATATTAGATGTGCCATCCTATTCTTTTTTTAAACTAAAAAGTGGAAGGTACTGCATATGCATGGCCAAAGATTTGCCGGAAAAAGGGGATGGCTTTTATTGCCACGGGCTGATTATTGAAGATGGGTATTTACCCTTTTATCCAATACAGGCAGTAGGTTCAGAAGTATTTAGAAATGGCTTAAATGAATATGCCAAATTAGATACACTGCCCATATTATCAAATATACCAGTGGGAGATGTAATTGATTATCAAAATACTGAGAGCTTTATAAAACCTAGAATAGAAAAGGGTTTTAAGGACATGCTAAAATCAGTTACACAATCCTCTAAGTATAATAGAAAGGTTCATATTTTAGATACAAATAACAATCTATATCTTTGGATAGCCGCTATACAGATGTCATTCCCAATTGGACTTGCTCATAGTATAACATTTTCAACTTTCCCTAAGTACGATGAAGTATACATGATACTATGCCATAACCTAAGCAATCCCATAAAGCCAGAAGAAGGCTCATATATATATGATTATAGAAACAATATAATAAGCAGGTTTGAAAAGGAATTAACCTTTACTAAGATTGTTTGTACAAGCTACATGGTATCAAGGGCAACTATTACTGAATTTCACAAATTTTTAGGCCAGTTTGATTATAAAGAGATAGATGAAGATATAGAAGGGGCATACAATCTATTTATGCTTTGCAGCCTTGGTGAAAATAGTATTGAAGGAAGCTCATTTAAAGAGGCTTTTGAATTTGCTTTAAATTATGCATCACAAGATATGCTTGACTATTTAATTGAAGTTTTAGATACATCCTTAGATTCTATTGTAAGAAAGACACCGCTATGCGCTGCAGGCAGCATATCAAAGTTTATGTTTAAAGCTGCTTTAACTACAAAAAGATTAGTGCTTATGGAAAAGATATGTGGTTTTTTTTATACTTTAATAGATCATTTGGTAATAGATTATAAGGAACCAGACTTTGACAGCATAATAGATTTGTATAATGATATGATAGAATTTACTGAAGAGAGAGCCCATGCCATATATAGATATTCTATAAATTCAGATAGGATAGGATATCTTGTAAGCATACTGTCAAAGGACTGTGAGGTGGATAAGGCTAAGTTTTACCTTGACATGACATTAAGGAATTTAATGGAGCTTGACTATATGTGGGGTCAGATCCTTGCAATTGATAAAATGGGCATATTTATGGATATGTGCATAAACTCAATAGCAGGTAGTGAGGACTACATTGAATCAATACTAAGAAGTGTAAAAGATAATGATGAATATTTTGTAAGAGTTGTTGTCCTATTTAATAATAGAATAAAATATGAATCAGTTATGAAGACATTTAATGAAACATTTGCTGCATTGCTTGAGGAAAAGCAGCAAGATGAAGGTGAAGATTCCGCAATAAATATTAGAAAACAAATAAGCAATTTAAAATGCGGAAGGCTAATCTTAGAGGAATACAAGATAGAACTTATAAAGTCTTCTGATAGGATAGTATACTTTGAAAATTACTGCAGTAAGATATTTGACGCCATACCAGGGTATGCTGAACAGTTTTTTTCTGAGGCGGTAAACTTTTATATGATGTCACTTCCTAATGATAATAATTATGGAGAGAGTATAAAGATATTAAAAGGGTATATAGATAATGAGTATACATTATCTAAAGATGCCCTAAAGAGCCTAATAGAAGCATTTGAATGTGGAATTGATCTTTTATATTTTGATGATGAACAACTAGAAATGCTTCCAGATATAAAAAGGATAAAAAGAAATATGGAAATTAACACGATCCCAGATATAACGGGGCTTGCTGATTTTGAAATATGGCTTAAAAAATCAGGGGTATCACATACCATAGATGATATATATGAGGCATCCTTAGATTTAGGGAGCCTTGATACTAGAAGATACAAAAATTATATAACCTTTTGTATCCCGCTTATAATAGATAGGGTAGAAACTATTGAGGATAATAGAAAACTTTTTAGAATCTTTGCATCTGATGACTCTGATGAGGAGTTTTTAGAGAATTATATTAAAACTATAGAAAATGTACTAGCCTATGATAGGGATAAAGGAAAACATATGCTTTTGCAGTTTGGAGTATTTTTCTTTTTTTATCTTGAGCCAAGGTACAGGATGTTAGAAGATGAAGAACTTTCACTAAAGATAAAAGATTCCATGGTTAATATAATATCAAAGCAGCCAAAATCATTTATAAAAGAGTTTAATACTGATATAAAAAGGGAATTTGAAAAAAATGGGCTTAGTACACCCCTCCAATGGAATGAAATTTATAAGGAGATTATGACGTCTAGTAAACCAAATTTAATTGATAGATTATCAAATATTTTTAAATGATTTAGTGAATGTTTATGTTTTATGCACCTTTAAAAGTATATGTTTAACTTTTAAAGGTGCATATTATATTTTTGTTAGCTAAAATTATGCTTTGCACACATCAGCCGCAGCGTCTACCCCTTCTATTTTATCAAATGTAACATTGCGTTTAAGAAGCAGGAAGGATATAAATCCTAATGCGATATATATAAGTATGCTTGAAAAACCTTTAAATACCCCTAAATTATCGCTTGTCCTTCCTATAATCAAGTTTGCAATCATATTTAATCCACTAGCTAATGCTATAATAAATCCCATTATTGATGTGGTATTGCTTTTAAACTCTTTTGTTATTATTGTCATTATGGTTGGGTATAATATAGATATAAAAAATCCTGTAAATGAGAACAGAATGATCCACTTTCCTCCCAGTATAAGACCTCCAGATATAAGGCAGGCAGTTATAGCAATGAAATATATTATAATATTTACATATCCTAATTTCTCTGCTAGAAACCCTCCTAATATCCTGCCAACTGTAAATGTTACATAAAATAGGGTTAGATAAATAGAAGAAGTATTTATGTCAAGGCCATGAACTTCTTGAAGAAAGTTAATAAGCCAAGTGCTTATTCCAAGCTCTGCAACTACGCTTAAGCCAAGGGATGCCACAAATATCCATACCTTTTTATTACTAGCTATTTCATAAATAGATAATGAGCCATTCTCTTCAGTGGCCTCATTCTGGGGAAAATGTGACAGAATCAAAAAAACAAATATTAAACCAATGAGAAGTAAAGAAAAAAGGTAAACTTTTTTCCACGAAAAGCCTCTAATTAATAATGAACCCGCATATTTTGGGCTTATAGAAGAACCTACTCCATAGAAAAAGTGGAGAAGACTCATCATAACCGCTGTATTAGCCGTAAATATTTTAGCACCTAATGAGTTTAAGCCTATTTCGAAAAATCCCATTCCAGTTAGCAGCATTGTCATAAATAAAATCAACCCCAAAAAGGAATTTGTAAAATTAATTCCTATTATGGCTGATATGGCCGCTATAAACCCTAAGTAGAAAATTCTTTTAAGACCAAGCTTTTCTGCTGCAATGCCTCCTAATAGGGTTGCTAGCATATATCCTATATCTCCAATTAAAAACATAAGGCCAACGCTGCTGTAGCTTATATTGAAATCACTTTTTATAGATGGTATTAGTGCTCCTTTTAAGGTCATTATAAAACCTAACAAGGCCATAATTGCAAATGCAAGTACCACGAGAGATTTTTTATTATTTGCATCGTTCATAAATTTTTCCTCCGTTCTTTGGCTATTTTCTAAAGCCTTTTTAGTATGAGAGTAAAGTTTGAGCGACTTATTTTTCTATATTTATTATAACAGACTATTCTTATATATTTTTGAGTACACTATGAATAATATAAACGAAAGCGTAATATAAATCAAACTAAATATATTTTTTTATATGTATAAAACTACCGTTTTTGTTCTTATAATAATATTAGGTAAACAATAAGAATCCACAGGTAATTCACATAGAAATATAAGTGCTATTAAGTTATGCACAGATATATCCACATTATCCACAGGGCATATACGCACATATTCACAGGCGAACAGTTAAATTATTATGTTAATATTAAAATAGGCATTTTGGAGCAGCGGA
>DIRE01000062.1:7244-8795 GCA_002426575.1 Clostridiaceae bacterium UBA5444
AGCGGAAGTCAATCAACATATCCGTTTTAAAAACTAACAGTTACTCGAAACATATTTAAATTAATATATAAGCAAAACTTACTCAAATTTAGGTGGATTTATGAAGGAATTTAATATAAAATATAGAATAATAATTATATAAGGAAGTCTATGAAAGGAGCTGGAGCTTATGAAAGTTATAGTTACCGGTAAAAATATCAATATTACTGATGCATTAAGGGACACTGCGGTAAAAAAGTTGAGTAAGCTTGACAAGTACTTTAATCCTGAAGTAGAAGCTCAGGCAACAATGAGTGTGCAGAAGAATCGTCACATCTTTGAAGTAACAATTCCATTTAATGGTGTTATTTTAAGAGGTGAAGAAGCCACTGATGATATGTATATATCAATTGACAGAGTAGTTGATAAGCTTGAAAGACAAATAGATAAGCACAAAACAAGGCTTGCTAGAAAGTTAAGGGAGGACTCAGTAAGGATACCAGTTATGACACCAAAAGAGGAAGAAGAGGAAGAGAAATATCCTCAAATAGTTAAGACAAAGAGATTTGCAATAAAACCAATGCCTGCTGATGAGGCAGTATTGCAAATGGATTTGCTAGGACATAGTTTCTTCGTATTTCTAAATGCTGAAACTGAAGAAGTAAATGTAGTATATAAAAGGAAAGATGGGAGATACGGGCTTATCGAACCTGAATTCTAAAAAAAACCCAACATTATGTTGGGTTTTTCTAATTCATTGATTTACAAAAAGAGTAATGATATAATTGTAAAATACGTATGGTGTACCTAAAATATAAAGCTTAGATTAGGTACACCATTTAACGGGAATAGATATTTATGTATAGTAGTTATTTTTATCATAATTTAATAAAAACAAATAGAAGGTGAAGATATGGGGAATATATTAGAAAAAATATTTGGGAACTACAGCGATAAGGAAATCAAAAGGTTAAGACCTATTGTTGACCAGATAAATAGCTTTGAAGACAAATTTAAATCAATGAGCGATGATGGTTTAAAATCAATGACTCCAAAGTTTAAGGAAAGACTTGAAAATGGAGAAACTTTAGATGACATACTTCCTGAAGCATTTGCTGTTGTAAGGGAGGCATCCTCTAGAACTCTTGGTATGAGACATTTTGATGTACAGTTAATAGGAGGTATTGTTCTTCATCAGGGGCGTATTGCAGAGATGAAGACAGGTGAAGGTAAAACATTAGTTGCAACTCTTCCAGCATATCTAAATGCTCTAAGCGGCAAAGGCGTTCATATAGTTACAGTAAACGATTATTTGGCAAAACGTGATAGTGAATGGATGGGACAGATTTATAAATTTTTAGGACTTTCTGTAGGATGCATTATACACGATCTTTCTCCTGAAGAGAGAAAGGCTGCATATGGCTCTGATATAACCTATGGAACAAATAATGAATTTGGGTTTGACTATTTAAGAGATAATATGGTCATATACAAAGAAGAGATGGTTCAAAGACCTTTAAACTTTGCTATAGTGGACGAGGTTGACTCTATTCTTATAGATGAAGCAAGAAC
>DIRE01000062.1:8952-9908 GCA_002426575.1 Clostridiaceae bacterium UBA5444
GAGGTTGACTCTATTCTTATAGATGAAGCAAGAACACCACTTATAATATCTGGTGCAGGAGAAAAGTCTACAGAAATGTATAAAGTTGCAGATACATTTGCAAGTATGCTAAAAAAAGATGAAGACTTTGAGGTAGACGAGAAAACCCACAGCATATCTATAACAGATGAAGGGGTTAGCAAAGCAGAGAAGTTTTTTAATCTTGAAAACTATGCAGATGCCCAAAACATGGAGATACAGCATCATATTATGCAGGCTCTAAAAGCCCATAATCTAATGAAGTTAGATACGGATTATGTAGTAAAAGATGGAGAAGTAATTATAGTTGATGAATTTACTGGGCGTTTAATGTATGGAAGAAGATATAGTGATGGATTGCATCAGGCAATAGAGGCAAAAGAGAAAGTAAGGGTTGAAAGAGAGTCTAAAACCCTTGCAACTATCACATTCCAGAACTATTTTAGAATGTACAAAAAACTTTCAGGTATGACAGGTACAGCCCTTACAGAGGAAGAGGAATTTAGAACAATATACAGTTTGGATGTTATTGTTATACCTACAAATAAACCTATGATAAGGAAAGACCAGCATGATGTTGTATACAAAACTGAAAAAGGCAAATTTAATGCTATAGTAGATGAAATAGTGGAAACCTATAAAACGGGTGAGCCAGTTTTAGTAGGTACTATAAGTATAGAAAAATCTGAGCTATTATCTTCAATGCTAAAGAGAAAAGGAATTCCTCATCAGGTACTTAATGCAAAGTATCATGACAAAGAGGCAGAGATAATATCCCATGCAGGAGAAAAAGGTACTGTTACAATAGCAACTAATATGGCTGGCCGTGGTACCGATATTAAGCTTGGAGAAGGCGTAACCGAGCTTGGAGGATTAAAGATAATAGGAACTGAAAGGCATGAATCTAGGCGTATTGACAATCAGCTTAGAGGACGTTC
>DIRE01000062.1:10086-19356 GCA_002426575.1 Clostridiaceae bacterium UBA5444
AATCAGCTTAGAGGACGTTCAGGCCGTCAAGGAGATCCTGGTGCTTCAAAATTTTATATATCCCTTGAAGATGATCTTATGAGATTATTTGGATCTGAAAGGATACAAGGAGCAGTAGATAGGCTAGGACTTGAAGAGGATCAGCCAATTGAGCATAAGATGCTGTCAGGTGCCATTGAAAATGCACAGAAAAAAGTTGAGGGTAATAACCTTGATGTAAGAAAAAGTCTATTGCAATATGATAATGTAATGAACACCCAAAGGGAAATAATATATGAACAAAGAAGAATGGTACTTGAAGGAGAAGACTTAAAAGATCAAGTACTAAACATGATAGAAGATGTTGTTGGATCTATAGTAGATGCCCACACAGGCAGCAGCAAAGATTTTAGCGATTTTGACTACAAGGGAATAATTAGATATTCTCAGGATATATTTTTGCCTAAGGGAACAATTACAGAAGATGATATAAATAATCTTACAGCTGATGAAGTTAGGGAAAAATTAACAGATATCGCTAAAAAGTTATATGATGATAGAGAAAAAGAGTTTACCCCTGAAAAAATGAGGGATATAGAAAGAGTAGTTTTGCTTCGCTCTGTTGATTCTAAATGGATGGATCACATAGATGCTATGGACCAATTAAAGCAGGGGATAGGACTTAGAGCATATAGGCAGCATGACCCTGTACAAGAATATCAGTTTGAAGCAAGCGCAATGTTTGATGATATGATATATAGCATAAAAGAAGAAACTGTTAAAATGATGTTCCATGTACAGGTTGAGAAGGCTCCTGAGAGACAAAGAGTTGCAGAGCCAATGTTTACAAACCAAGATGAAAGTGTAAAGAGAAAACCTATTGTAAAAGGAAAAAAGATAGGAAGAAATGATCCATGTCCATGCGGCAGCGGTAAAAAGTATAAAAATTGCTGCGGAAGGAATTAATATATAGAGGTGATTTATATGATGGTAGAGCTTGAAAATTATAGAGCAGAGTCTGAAGATATGAAAGAAAATATAGAGGAATTGAGGGCTTCTCTTTGACCTACCTAAAATGGAGAAACAGATAGAAGAAAATGAGTTTAAAATGGCGGAGCCAGATTTTTGGAATGATGCGGAAAGAGCACAAACCATATTACAAAATAACAAACACCTAAATTTAAAGGTTGAAAGATATAATAATTTAAAGAGCAGGTATGAAGACTTTGTCGTTCTTATGGATATTTGTGAAGCTGAGGAAGATACAGGCATAATTTCTGAGATTGATTCTGAGTGCAAAGGTATTATGAAAGAAATAGAAAACTTTAAAATAGAGATCCTTTTAGTTGGTGAATATGACAAAAACAATGCAATGCTTACACTTCATGCAGGGGCGGGAGGCACAGAAGCACAAGATTGGGTATCAATGCTGCTTAGAATGTATACAAGATGGGCAGAAGGCAAAGGATATAAAGTTGAAACAGTAGACTATCTAGCAGGTGATGAAGCAGGAATTAAGAGCGTAACCCTTATGATTTATGGAGAAAATGCTTATGGATACCTTAAATCAGAAAGCGGAGTTCATAGGCTTGTTAGAATATCACCCTTTGATGCTGCAGGCAAGAGGCATACTTCTTTTGTTTCATGTGAAGTACTGCCAGAACTTACTGATGAGCAGGATGTAGATATAAGACCAGAAGATCTTAAAATTGATACCTACCGCTCTAGCGGTGCAGGCGGACAGCATGTAAATAAAACAGAATCAGCTATAAGGATAACTCATATACCGACGGGTATAGTGGTTCAGTGCCAAGACGAGAGGAGCCAGTTTTCAAATAAAGAATCTGCAATGAAGATGTTAAAGGCAAAACTTGTGGAGCTTAAAGAAAGAGCCCACATGGAGAAAATAGAAGATTTAACATCAGACCAGAAAGAAATAGGATGGGGCAGCCAGATAAGGTCTTATGTATTCCAGCCGTATACAATGGTTAAAGACCATAGAACGGGAGAAGAGACTGGAAATGTAAATGCTGTAATGGATGGAGAAATAGATAATTTTATTACTGCGTTTTTAAGAAATGACAAAAAGTAGATTTTAAATATATAAAGGTATATAATTTTTTTGGAAAATAGCATAAGTTTTTGTGCTATTTTCTATTATAAAAGTAAATCTATTACACTTTATTTTGAACCATATATTATATGATGTTATAATGATGTAATGAGCATAATAAAATAAAAGAGATGTCAATTTATATATGAGGTGTTGTGATGAAAAAGAATAAAAAGACAATCCTATGGGTAGTTGTATTACTCCTTGTAACAAATATACTAACCTTTATTGGAACAAACTATATTTCATTAGCTACTGGAGATAAGGTTGTTATAAACAAGGAAGATTACAATCTGCTAAAGGATTATTCAAAGCTTTTTACAGTCCGAGATTTAGTAAAAAGAGAATATGTGGATCCAATTGATGAGGATAAGCTTGTAGAAGGAGCAGTAAGAGGATTGGTTGCAGGTGTTGGTGATCCTTATACTGAATATATGAGCCCTGAAGAATACAGCGCAAGTACAGCTCAGCTTGAAGGAGAGTATGCAGGTATTGGGCTTACAGTTACATTGATAGATGGTAAACTTACTGCCGTGTCTGCAATGGAAGATACCCCAAGTGCTAAGGCTGGCATAAAACCTGATGATGTAATTGTTGCAATTGACGGAAAAGATACATCTAATAAAACACTCAATGAATTAGTTGCACTTATTAAAGGAAAAGAAGGCACAGGGGTTGTACTTACAGTAGTTAAAAAAGGAACTACAAAGCCTGTGGAAGTGCCAATGAAAAGAGAAAAAATAGTATTAAATCCAGTAAAGAGCGAAATGTTAAAGGATCAAATAGGTTATATAAGGCTTACAACGTTTAACCAACTAAATGCTGCATCTAGCTTTCAAAAGGCTCTTGATGATTTAGAGAAAAAGAATATGAAGGGTTTAATAATAGATTTAAGAGATAATGGAGGAGGACTTCTTCAGGAGTGTGTAAAGATAACCGACTCTTTAGTGGGAGAGGGAACCATAGTATATACAATTGATAATAAGGGCAGAAAGGAAGTTATACCTTCTGATAAAAATAAAGTAGATGTTCCAATAGTTATACTTGTAAATGGCGGAACTGCAAGTGCATCTGAGATATTATCAGGAGCAATAAAAGATCTTAAAGCTGGAACACTTGTTGGAACAAGAACATTTGGTAAGGGACTTGTACAAAATATAATACCTCTTAAGGCTGATAACTCAGCTGTAAAAGTAACCATAGAAAGGTATTATACACCAAGTGGAGTATGTATACAGGGAAAAGGAATAGAACCAGATGTAGTGGTTGAAATGCCTGATGAATTAAGGGATAAGAACACGCTGACAAGAAGTGAGGATGTACAGTTTAAAAAGGCTGTAGAAGTTATAAAAGGACAGATTCATTAGTTTTAGGTGGGATGGGAATGGATATACTTGCCATGATTAAAATATGTATAAGTACATTAACGGCTGCAATGCTATCACCTGCAAGTAATTTTGTGTTTATTGTATTTATACTTATTGTTTATATGCAATATAAAAGAATAGAAGGGTTTCAGGGAATAATATACGGAAAACCAAAAGAAACACTGAAGAGCCTAGTTTTAACCTCTGTTCTAGCAGGAATACTAGCAGGTACAGCAATAAGTATTCCCATGGTATTAGCTGGCATTTCATTTAGCCAGGACATGGGAATACAATATCTCATCATCTTATCTGTATTGCTTATGCTTCTTGATCCTAGATTACTTTGCTTTTCATATTCAGGAGGGATTATTTGT
Organism: Clostridiaceae bacterium UBA5444; assembly: GCA_002426575.1. Lineage (GTDB taxonomy): Bacteria > Bacillota > Clostridia > Clostridiales > Oxobacteraceae > UBA5444. The sequence goes on from DIRE01000062.1 coordinate 13,920, forward strand.
ATAATCAGTCTTATATTCGGATTTAAAAAGGTGGATGTAAGCGGCATAATGCTTCTTGTGGGAATGCTTCACCTTTTAGAATCCATACTTATATACTTTGATGGATACAGGGGAGCAGTACCAGTTTTTATGGAAAGTGATGATGGGAGCGTAAGGGGAGGATTTACAATGCAGCGCTTTTGGCCTATACCCATTGCAATTGTGCTTTTTGCAGGGTATGGCGGATTCACTGGAGATGTTGTATCAACCCCTAAGTGGTGGCCTATAATGAGACCTTATTTAGATCCATTAAAGGTTGGAGAAGCTGTATTTACTGCAGTCCCAATATCTGCAATACTTGGGTATAGTGAGTTTACATCATCCTGTCTTCCTAAAGAAAAGTGTAGGAATACTTCTTTCAAACTTGCTATATACAGCCTAATATTAATACTTCTTTCTATTGCTTCATCATATATTTATATATTTAAATATATTGCAGCATTGTTTGCACCTATTGGCCATGAATGGCTTATAAGGTATGAGAGGAAATTAGAAAAGAAAAGGCAGCCTATATTTACCCCAGTTAAAAATGGGGTAAAGGTTCTAGATACATTGCCAGGAGGACCAGGAGAAAAAATGGGGATTAAACCTGGGGATATAATTGTATCAATTAATAATAAGACAATAGTTACAATAGAGGGAATGGATGATTTTTTCAAAGAGTATATAAATTATATATGGGTAAATGTAAAAAATAGATTTGGAGAAATAAGAACATTAGAGTATAAGGATTATTATGAAGGAATTGACGGTCTTGGTATAATATCAGTGCCTCAAGACAGAAACGGTATATTAGTAGTAAAGGAGAAAAAGACTCCTATTGAAAGATGGTTAAGAAAACTAAAAAAAGATTAACCAAAAAAGGTGCAATCATGATAACATGGTTGTACTTTTTACATATTATGATTATTATTGTTACTTGACATATATATTTTGCAATAATATAATACTTTTATCGAACTTATGTTCTATAAGGAGATGATTGTTTTGGGAGAATTTAAAATAGTTTCTTCATTCAAGCCTCAAGGGGATCAACCCCAGGCAATAGATAGTTTAACAAAAGGGGTTCTTGATGGACATAGATTCCAGACCTTACTTGGGGTTACTGGTTCTGGAAAAACATATACCTTAGCAAATATAATTGAAAGGGTTCAAAAGCCAACCCTTGTAATAGCTCACAACAAGACTTTAGCAGCCCAACTTTGCAGTGAGTTTAAGGATCTTTTTCCAGATTCAGCTGTAGAGTATTTTGTAAGCTATTATGACTACTACCAACCTGAAGCTTATGTTCCTCAGACGGATACATATATTGAGAAAGATGCTTCAATAAATGATGAAATAGATAAGTTAAGACACTCTGCAACAGCAGCATTATTTGAAAGAAGAGACGTAATAATTGTTGCAAGTGTATCTTGTATATATGGCCTAGGTGACCCTGAGGAGTATAAAAATCTTGTAATCTCACTTAGAGTTGGTATGGAGAAAGACAGAGATGAGATATTAAAAAGGCTTGTAGATATACAATATGAAAGAAATGATATTAATTTTGTAAGGGGAACATTTAGAGTAAGAGGAGATGTGCTTGAGATATTTCCAGCATCTCAATCTGAAAAAGCTGTTAGGATAGAGTTTTTTGGAGACGAAATAGATAGGATAACAGAGGTGGATGTATTAACAGGTCAAATAGTAGGAGAGAGAAGCCACGTATCTATATTTCCAGCATCCCACTTTGCAACTTCAAAAGAAAGACTCGAAAAGGCCATAGAGAAAATAGAGGTGGAGCTTTCAGAAAGGCTTGAAGTATTAAACAGCGATGGAAGACTGCTTGAGGCCCAAAGGCTAAAGCAGAGGACCATGTACGATATTGAGATGCTAAGAGAGGTTGGATATTGTACAGGAATTGAAAACTACTCAAGACTTATGGATGGAAGAAAGCCTGGGACACCTCCATATACACTTATAGATTACTTCCCAGATGATTTCCTTCTTATAGTAGACGAATCCCACGTTACCCTGCCACAAACTAAGGCAATGTACGCAGGTGATAAATCAAGAAAGGATACCCTAGTTGAATATGGATTTAGACTTCCCTCTGCATATGACAATAGACCTTTGAAGTTTGAGGAGTTTGAAAGCAAGATAAATCAGGCTATTTTTGTAAGTGCAACTCCAGGGTCCTATGAATATGAACATTCTACAAATATTGCAGAGCAAGTTATAAGACCTACTGGAATTTTGGACCCCCAGATTATAGTAAGACCAGTAGAAGGTCAAATTGATGATCTTATAGGGGAGATAAATAATGTTGTATCAAATGGGTATAGAATACTTGTTACAACACTGACTAAAAGGATGGCTGAGGATTTAACTGATTATTTTAAGGACGTTGGAATAAGGGTTAGATATTTGCACTCTGATATAAAAACCATTGAAAGGATGAAGATAATAAGGGATTTAAGGCTTGGGAACTTTGATGTTCTTGTAGGAATTAATCTTTTAAGAGAGGGACTTGATATACCAGAGGTGGCACTTGTTGCCATACTTGATGCTGATAAAGAAGGCTTTTTACGGTCAGAAACATCACTTATACAGACCATGGGAAGAGCAGCTAGAAATACTGAAAGCAGGGTAATCATGTATGCTGATAGGATAACAGATTCCATGAAAAGTGCAATGGACGAGACAAGTAGGAGACGAAAGATACAGGCGGAATTTAATGAATCTCATGGTATAGTTCCAAAATCTATTGTAAAGCCTGTGTTTGATGTAATAGAAGCTACTACTTCTGCTGGAGATAGAGATGGCGTAAACCTTGATAAGATAGATAATATGAAAAAGGAAGAAATAAAAGAAGTACTCTCAAGGCTCGAGACGGAAATGAAGCAAGCCGCAAAGGATTTACAATTTGAACGGGCTGCGGAGCTTAGAGATATAATATTAGAGATTAAATTAAACAATAAAATAGGTTGACAATGTGGATAATGTTAATAATGTGAATAATTATTACTGCAGATGTTGATAATAGACAAATAATCAGCTGGTATAAGGAAGGTGGATAGATGTCAAAAAACACTATATATATAAAAGGTGCAAGAGAGAATAACTTGAAAAATATTGATATTGAATTGCCAAGAGATAAGTTTATTGTTTTCACTGGATTATCAGGATCCGGGAAATCATCTCTTGCTTTTGATACTATATATGCTGAAGGCCAAAGAAGATACGTGGAATCTCTGTCTGCTTATGCAAGGCAGTTTTTAGGACAGATGGACAAACCTGATGTGGATTATATAGAAGGATTATCCCCTGCAATATCTATAGATCAGAAGACCACAAACAGAAATCCAAGGTCTACCGTTGGAACGGTAACAGAAATATATGACTATTTTAGGCTGCTTTATGCAAGGATTGGAATTCCTCACTGCCCTGAATGCGGCAAAGAGATTTCAAGGCAGTCCGTGGATCAGATAGTTGATAGGATACTAGGAATAGGCGATAGAGCCAAGATACAAATATTAGCTCCAGTTATTAAAGCTAGAAAGGGGGAGCATGTAAAACTACTTGATGGAATTAGAAAGAATGGCTTTGTTAGGACAAGAATAGATGGCGAAATAGTTGATTTAAGCGAAGATATTAAACTAGAGAAAAATATAAAACATACCATAGAGGTAATAGTTGATAGGATAATAATAAAGCCTAATATACAAGGAAGGCTTACTGATTCAATTGAAACGGCCTTAAAGCTTGGAGAAGGCTTTGTTATTGTAAATATAAATGGAAAAGAAGACAAGCTATTTAGTGAGAAGTTTGCATGTGCTGATTGTGGAATAAGCATAGGGGAATTGACTCCTAGGATGTTTTCATTTAACAGCCCATTTGGAAAATGCCCAAGATGTGATGGACTTGGAACTTTAATGGAGATGGATCCTGATTTAATAATTCCTGATAAAACTAAATCCATAGCAGGCGGGGCAATAGACCCTTGGAAAACTTTCAAGGAAGATACTTGGACATACAATGTTGTAGAAGCACTTGGCAAGAAATACAACTTCAGCCTTGAGACTCCTATAAAGGATATGTCAAAGAAAGTTGTTAACATGCTTTTATATGGAACAGATGGTGAAAAGGTTAAAGTATCATACAGCCGGGAATATGGCAGCGGCGAAGTAATGTACCCTTATGAGGGCATAACAAACAATTTAAAAAGAAGGTATAGGGAAACATCATCAGAATATATAAGATCTGAAATAGAGGAATACATGAGCATAAGAGATTGCCCTGAATGTAAGGGGACAAGGCTTAGAAAAGAAAGCAGAGCAGTTACTGTAGGGAATCTAACTATCGATAAGCTTGTGGATTTATCTGTTAAAGAGGAAATAGAGTTTTTAAAGCATCTTAAGTTAACAGAAAAAGAGACAATAATATCAAAACAGATAGTAAAAGAGATTGAAGCAAGGCTTCAATTTTTGTCAGATGTTGGGCTTAATTATCTTACACTTTCAAGATCTGCCAGCACATTATCTGGAGGAGAGTCACAGAGGATTAGGCTTGCAACCCAAATAGGGTCAGGACTTGTGGGGGTATTATATATACTTGATGAGCCAAGCATTGGGCTTCACCAGAGGGATAATGCGAAACTTTTAAAATCATTAAGACATCTTACAGATATAGGGAATACTCTTATAGTTGTTGAACATGATGAAGAGACAATGTATGAAGCTGACTATATAGTAGATATAGGACCAGGTGCAGGTGCCCATGGGGGAGAAGTTGTTGCAGCAGGACCTATAGATGTAATTAAAAAAAGCGAAAGGTCTATTACTGGTCAATATTTAAGTGGAAGAAAGACCATTAAGATACCAAAAGAAAGAAGAAAAACTAATGGTAAATGGATTAAGATTACAGGTGCAAATGAAAACAATTTAAAGGATATTGATGTTGCATTCCCACTTGGTGTATTTACTTGTGTAACAGGGGTATCAGGTTCTGGAAAAAGCACATTAGTAAACGAGATATTATATAAAACACTAGCTAATAAGTTAAATGGAAGCAAAGTAAGGCCAGGGTCTTTCAAAAATCTTAATGGAATAGTAAATCTAGATAAGGTAATAAATATAGATCAATCCCCTATTGGCAGAACACCAAGATCAAATCCTGCTACATATACAGGGGTATTTGATGTAATAAGACAGGTATTCTCAGAAACTATAGAAGCAAAAATGAGGGGATATAAACCTGGAAGATTCAGTTTTAATGTAAAGGGCGGAAGATGTGAAGCCTGCAGTGGAGATGGAATAATTAAAATAGAGATGCAGTTTTTGCCTGATGGTTATATACCCAGTGCAGTTTGCAAGGTAAAAAGATACAACAGGGAAACCTTGGAGGTAAAATATAAAGG